>JANOJW010000488.1:0-20118 GCA_031418955.1 Hyphomicrobiales bacterium
ATTGCGCGGCCGCCGGCGGCGATCAGGCCGCAACCGGCCTCGCCGTCGAGCTCATCCGCGCCGAGACTATCGACGCACCATTGCAACTTGCGGCGCTGGATGCGGTGGCCAACGGGCAACCCATGAAGCCAGTGCTGCCGAAGCGGCTGACGCTGATGGAGTACCGCTTCCTCGCGCTCGCCAAGTCGATCGACTACGCCGCCGCCCTCGAGCGCGCCGAGCCAGCGCTGCTCGTCACGCTGGCGACCGATCCCGCCATCGAGCATGCGCCGGCGCGGCGCGTGCAGGCGGCCGAGCTTGCCGCCCGCATCAATGCGCTGGACGCCGACCGCCTGGCCGAGATCTACCGCGCGCAGACGTTCGCTGCCGCCGACATCGCCGAACCGTTGCAGGCCAAGGTCGATCCATCCCAGCGCCGGGCGTTGCTGTTCAAGGCTGTCGAGGCCGAGCGCACGCCGATCAAGCGCGCGCGCCTTGCCCGCGCGCTGCTCGACGAGGCACGCCGAGCCGGGCTTTATCTGCCCACCGCGATGATGCTGGGCGCCCCGTTACAGGCCCTGCAGCCGGTGCCGGAGATCGGCTGGTTCGCCGAGACGGCGATCGAGGTACACATTGCGGCTGGCCGCTATGACGCTGCGCGCCGCTGGATCAGCGCCTCCACTGCGGGCGACCGGGCCGATCCCCTCCAGCATTGGCTGGTGCTCGCGGATCTGGCGGACCCGAAAGCGCCCGGCCCCCGCGGCGCAAGCCTCGTGCACGCCGAGCAACTGGCGGTGCGCGGGCGTCTCGCTCCCGACCTGATGCATCGCTTAGCTACCGTGCTCGACGCGCTCGATTACCAGATCCCGATCCCGCTGTGGGAGGCGGCTAGTCGCACACCGCAGCCCAAGACCGGCCATCTGCCGGAGACCGGCGTGCTGTCGTCGCTGCAGGATGCGTCCAAGAAAAAGGAATTCGCGCGCACCGTGCTGCTCGCGATCAGCGCGCTCGGCTCGGACGGCGCCGACCGCGCGCACATGATCGCGCTCGGCGACGCGATCCGGGCGCTGAAGCGTGCGGGCCTCGAGGGCGACGCGCGCCGGCTGGCGCTGGAGGCCGTGTTCGCCGGCTGGCCGCGCACCGCGAGCCAGTGATCCGATGCCCGCCGATGAACCTAACGCTGCGCCCAAAGCTGGTGACGACCGAAACCTCGTCGAGACGTTTCTCGAGATGCTGGCGGCCGAGCGGGGCGCGGCGAAGAACACGCTCGACGCCTATCGTCGCGATCTAAGCGATTTCACCGCGTTTATCGATGGCCGGGCGCGCGCGATCGTCGACGTCATACCCGCCGACATTTCCGCCTATATGCGCACCCAGTCGGAAGCGGGCCTCGCCCCGGCATCCCGTGCGCGCCGGCTGTCGGCGATCCGCCAGTTCTACCGCTTTCTCGTCGCCGAGGACCTGATCGAGGAGGACCCCGCGCGCAACATGGCGGGGCCCAAGCAGCAGCGCTCCCTGCCCAAAACGCTCAACGTTGCGGAGGTCGAGCACCTGCTTGGCGTCGCCAAGGCTGCGACCGAGGGCACGCACGGCCGCGACCGGTTCCGGGCGCTGCGCCTGCACGCGCTGATCGAGATGCTCTATGCGACCGGCATGCGCGCGAGCGAACTCGTGTCGCTGCCGCGCAGCGTGCTGACGGGCGACGACCGCGTGCTCACTATCACCGGCAAGGGCGGACGCCAGCGCCTGGTGCCACTCAATCCGCCCGCGCGGGAAGCACTGGCCCGCTATCTGGCGGTCGGCACGGGCGAAGACGACGGCGTAGCGCCAATGCTGCGCACGCGCTGGTTGTTTGCTTCGAAGAGCGAGGAGGGCCACCTGACGCGCCAGCGTTTGGGTCAAGAGCTGAAGGAACTGGCCGTCGCGGCGGGACTTGATCCCGAGCGCGTCTCGCCGCACGTGATGCGACATGCCTTCGCGAGCCAACTGCTCGACCGCGGCGCCGACTTGCGCGCCGTGCAGCAGCTGCTCGGCCACGCCGACATTTCGACCACCGAAATCTACACGCACGTGCTCGAGGAGCGGCTGAAGCGCCTCGTCAACGACCACCACCCACTGGCCAAGGACCGGCTGGGGTAAGGCCCGATCGGCGACCGTCACTTCTTTGCTGGCGGAGCGGGGGGCGCGGGGCGCATCTGGGCTTCTTTTTCCATGTCGGCCTTTAGCTGGGGGTCGACGAACTCGAGCTTGGCCTTGTCGCGCAGGGCTTGGCCGACCTCCTGCGCCTTGCGATGCACCATCGAAGCGATGATGCGGTCCTTGATCTGGTCGAACGGCGGGGCGCCCTTTTGGCGCTTGTCCTCGAGCTTGATGATGTGCCAGCCGAACTGGCTCTGCACGGGCAGCGATACGTCGCCCTTCTTCAGCTTGAAAGCGGTTTCCTCGAACACCGGCACCATCTGGCCGCGCGCGAAGTAGCCCAGATCCCCGCCTTCCTCCTTGCTGCCCGGGTCCTTGGAGTGCTGCTTGGCCATGCGGGCGAAGTCCTCGCCGTGCGCGATCTTCTCGAAGATCTCCTTCGCCTTGATTTCGCTCTCGACCAGGATGTGGCGGGCGCGGACCTCTTCCTGAGGCTTGGCGGCTGAGACCTGCGCCTCATAGAGCTTACGCGCGTCGGCTTCCGTCACCGTGTCGCGGATCGACTTCTCGAAGTAGGCATCGCGCATCGCCCGGTGTTGCCGATACTTCATGCGCTCGTCGAAGGCCGCGCCCGAGCCGAGCTTGGCGCCCTCGCCGGCCTCCGCGAGGAGATGGTTGTCGATCAGGTACTCGACCAGCACACGCCGGCGCTGATCAGCGGGAATCGAGCCGAGGTCGTTGCCGATCTCGGCCTCCGCGTAACGCAGATCGGCCTCGGTGATGGCGCGACCGTTGACCTTGGCCACGACCTTGTCCGAGCCCGGCGCCTGAGCCTGGGTCTGGACGGGAAGAGCAGCGAACACGGCGAGAACGAGGGCCGACGCGAGCGCGATAGCAGGACGGAGAAGCACGATCGGAAGCCTTTCTTCGGGGTCGCGGGATGTCGTTGGGCCGGCTCGGTTGGCGGCGACGGCAACAACAGGCCGGCTGATGGCGGAAATGAGACGGCCGCCCGCCGTTTACACCAAAGACCGACCCGCTGGACGCTTTTGCCGCGGCAATCGCCATACCAAGGGTCGTCGGAAGCGCTCCCCGTCGCGTTGACAACGGCAGGGCGCAATCCTTATCTCTGCCGCACCGGCTCATCGTCGGTCCCTGAGCGCATTGTCGTGCCCGCCATCTGTTCGCAACATCTGCCGAACGACGGCCAGGTCGATCCGGCACCGGGGCGCTGTAGGAATTTCGTGCGCCATCAGGCGCTTAGATCCTGCCTGGGAGGATTCCCGCGGCGGGCGATGCACTTTGAGGCTGAAGCCGATGCTCTCTCTTGGCACCATCGCAGCGAAGATTTTCGGCTCGTCCAACGAGCGCCGACTCAAATCGTATCGCCCAAAAGTAACCGCCATCAATGCCCTCGAGCAGGAGATTGCCGCCCTCTCGGACACTGAGCTGAAGGCCAGAACGGCGATGTTCCGGGGGCAACTGCAGAGCGGCACCGATCTCGACGACCTATTGGTACCGGCCTTTGCCACCGTGCGGGAGGCAGCCAAACGCACGCTCGGCCAGCGGCATTTCGACGTGCAGCTGATCGGCGGCATGGTGCAACACGAGGGCAAGATCTCGGAGATGAAGACCGGCGAGGGCAAGACGCTGGTCGCCACGCTCTCAGCCTACCTCAACGCGCTGCCCGGCCGCGGCGTGCACGTCATCACGGTCAACGACTATCTTGCCAAGCGCGATAGCGAATGGATGGGGACGATCTACAAGTTCCTCGGCCTCTCGGTCGGCTGCATCGTGCATGGGCTCGACGACGACGACCGGCGGCGGAACTACGCCTGCGATATCATCTACGGCACCAACAACGAGTTCGGCTTCGACTACCTGCGCGACAACATGAAGATGAGCGTGCGGGAGATGGTGCAGTTCGGCGGACGCCCGCCCGAGCTTGCCGGCCACAACTTCTGCATCGTCGACGAGGTGGACTCGATCCTGATCGACGAGGCGCGCACGCCGCTGATCATCTCCGGCCCCTCCGAGGACAAGTCCGATCTCTACTTGTCCGTCGACGTGCTGATCCCGCGGCTCGACAAGGAGCATTTCGAGCTCGACGAGAAGCAGAAGCAGACCACGCTGACGGAAAGCGGCAACGAGCGCATGGAGGAGCTGCTGCGCGAGGTGGGCCTGCTCAAGGACGGCTCGCTCTACGACTTCGAGAACGTCTCGATCGTGCACCACGTGCAGCAGTCGCTGAAGGCGCACAAGCTGTTCCTGCGCGACCGCGATTACATCGTGAAAGATGGCCAGGTCATCATCATCGACGAGTTCACCGGCCGCATGATGCAGGGGCGCCGCTATTCGGAGGGGCTGCACCAGTCGCTCGAGGCGAAGGAGAAGGTCGAGATCCAGCCCGAGAACCAGACGCTCGCCTCGATCACCTTCCAGAACTATTTCCGCCTCTACGACAAGCTCGCAGGCATGACCGGTACGGCCGTCACCGAGGCCAACGAGTTCATGGACATCTACACGCTGGACGTGATCGAGATCCCGACCAACGTCGAGGTGGCGCGCCGCGATCTCGACGACGAGGTCTACCGTACCACCAAGGAGAAGTGGGAAGCGATCATCCGCGACATCGAGGGCGCGCAGGCAAGGAAGCAGCCCGTCCTGGTCGGCACCGTGTCGATCGAGAAGAGCGAGCACCTGTCGGGGCTGTTGAAGCTGCGCGGCATCCAGCATCAGGTGCTCAACGCCCGCTTCCACGAGCAGGAGGCCGAAATCATCTCTCAGGCCGGCGTGCCCGGCACCGTGACGATCGCCACCAACATGGCCGGCCGCGGCACCGACATCCAGCTCGGCGGCAATGCCAAGTACACGATCGTCGACTGGCTCGAGAGCGAGATCAAGGCCGGCCGCGGCACCGGTAACGCCGGCGTCGACTTCCACGCCACCGAGCTGCTCGACAAGTTCATCAAGGCGGCGCGCTCGGCCGTCGCCGGTTCGTCCAGCGAGGCCGATCGCTTGCACGCCGCCAAGACCGATCTGCGTGTCTGGGTCGACGAGATCATCGAGCCGTGGCGCGAGGCGATGTCGCCGGACACGACCGAGCTCTCGGCGATGCGAACGTCGGTTTCGACGCTGGTCGACCGGCTGGTCGACAAGCTGGTGCCGGCCGTCGTCGAGATCGAGGCCAGCCAGGCGGTGGTGCGCGAAGCCTCCGAGACGATCGAGATCGAGCCGGCCAAGAAGGGCAAGCCGGCGAAGACCGTGACGCTGCCGGGCGGCCTCTATGTGATCGGCACCGAGCGGCACGAGAGCCGCCGCATCGACAACCAGCTGCGCGGCCGCTCGGGCCGTCAGGGCGATCCCGGGCGCACCAAATTCTACCTGTCGCTCGAGGACGACCTGATGCGGATCTTCGCCGCCGACCGCATCGAGGGCATGCTGAAGCGCCTGGGTCTCCAGGAAGGCGAGGCGATCATCCATCCGCTGATCAACAAGGCGCTCGAGAACGCGCAGAAGAAGGTCGAGGCGCGCAACTTCGACATCCGCAAGCAGGTCTTGAAGTACGACGACGTGATGAACGACCAGCGCAAGGTCGTGTTCGAGGAACGCCTCGAGATCATGGGCCAGGACGACGTCTCGGGCCGCGTCGAGCAGATGCGCCACCAGATCGTCGAGGAGCTGGTCGCCAAGCACATCCCGGAGAATGCCTACGCCGAGCAGTGGAAAATTGCCGCTCTCAAGGAGGATGCCCAGCGGCTGTTCGGGCTCGATCTTGCGATCGAGACGTGGGCGGAAGAGGAAGGCGTCGATGACAAGATCATCCTCGAGCGCTTGACGACCGCTACCGACGAGAAGGCGCAGGCGATCTCGACCGATCTGGGCGGCCACATCCTGCGCAACTACGAGAACGCAAAGGGCCTCGTCGGCTTCGTCGACAGCGAGCCTGACCTGAAGGCGCTGGTCGAGAAGGAGCTGACGCAGGACAGCCTGTCGGCGATCGGGCGCACGCTGATCGCGAGGAACGTCGGCCAGATCAGCATCGAGGGCGCCGGCCCCGAGGAGGTCGACCAGCATGCCGACCGCATCGGCTATTCGTTCATTCGCGAATACTTCGATGCGCGCGGCCTCGTCACCGCGATCGACAACGCGCCGAGCCGGGATCCAGCCGAGGTCGGCAAGATGCGGCTGAAGGACATCGAGAAGACGGTGCTGCTGCAGACGCTCGACCATCTCTGGCGCGAACATCTCGTGACGCTCGAGCACCTGCGGCAGGTCGTGGGCTTGCGCTCCTATGCGCAGAAGGATCCGCTCAACGAGTACAAGACGGAAGCCTTCGAGCTGTTCGAGGGCATGCTGGCGCGGCTGCGCGAGAACGTCACCGGCCAGGTGATGAGCATCCAGTTCACGGAAGGCGAGGGTTCAGCCCCGATCGAGCCGCCGCCGGTGGTACAGCCGCCGATGCAGCTGCAGCACATCAATCCGTCCACCGGCGAAGACGAGTCTGCGCTGATCGAAGCCGCACTCAGCGCCGAGAGCCGTCCCGCACCCCAGCCCAAGGCCGAACCCGTTCGTACGCGCGCGAAGCCCAATGGCGACGCGTCGGACGAGGCGGTCGATCCCAAGGATCCGACCACCTGGGGCCGCGTCTCGCGCAACGACAAGTGCCCGTGCGGTTCGGCCAAGAAGTACAAGCACTGCCACGGCCGGCATTGAGGCAGCGAGTTCGCATGCGGCGCGTTACGGGCATTCAGCCAGCTTCGCGTTGCCCCCTTTCGCATTGTGACGCCGCATCAGCGATCGGCATCTTGTGGAGGACGGCGAGATGGCCCAACATGGGGTCCGCCCTGGGCTCTGGCGGATGGACGCGTTATGACCTTTTGCCAGCCCTAACCTCAGGTAGCTTCCACCATCGTCACATTGCCTCGCCACCATCGATGGCCTACTGACAGTCACTCATCCCCGTCGCAGGCCACGGGAGTTCGCAATGGCGGGGCTCGGCCCTTCGATCGAAGCTTTTCTGACGGCGGCCGGCTACGGAATCGCCAAGTCAGCCGCCGCATGCGTTCGGGGTGAGCGCGCCGGCGCCGATGGCCGGACAGAACGCGTGCATGTCTGGTTCGCCGAGACGCAGGGTTCCGCGCGCGTCGATGAGCCGGCGCTGCTCGCCGCCATCGAAGGAGAGGCCGTGCCTGCGGGCGCCGTGCGCTATTGCGTCGTTCCTTCGCTCGCGGGATTTTCGACGGGCTTTCGCGAGCGATTGGCCAAGGCGGGCGTCGGTCTGCGCGTGGCGGTGCAGTTCTTCGACACGCCCTACAAGGCCGACGGCGACGGCGCCATCGGTACGGGCGGCGGCGAGGAGGCTCGCTCGGTCTTTGCCGAGTTCGTCGAGGCGCACCGCGACATCGCCGGCGCGCGAGTGCCGCAACCCTTCGTCGTGCTATCCTCGCTCGGGGGCGATCGCGGTGGTTTCTCGGCCGGCACAGACCTGTTCACGGACCTCGTCGCGGAGTTGACTGCACCTGCCGACGGTCCACGGCTGACGCTCGTGCTCGGGCATGCGGGCGCTGGCAAGTCGGTGCTGTTTGCGGCCCTGTTTACCGCGCTGCATCGGCACTTCGCCGCGCAGAAGCGGGCGCAGCGCCTGGCGTCGCGGCCGATCCTGTTCCTGCCCGAGCATATCCGCTCACGCAAAGTTCGGTCGCTCGACGGGCTGCTCGATGCGGTGGCGGCGACCGATGCTGCGGCAGCGACGCGGCCCGCCCTGATGCGCTGGCTGAATGCTTCCGGCCACACGACCTGGATGTTCGATGGCCTCGACGAGTTCTTCGCGGGCGAGGGCGATTTCGTGGCCGCGATCGAGGAGATGCTGAAGCCCGGCAGCCAGGCGCGGATCCTGATCTGCACACGCGATTCGCTGCTCACCTCGTCGACGGCGCTGCGCCAGTTCGTCGACCGCCAGTTGGCGCGCGGCGGCGTGCGGCTGTTCGAGCTGGCGCGGTGGGAGCGTGCGTCGCAATCGGCGCTGGCGTCGGTGCGGCTTGCCGGCTCGCCGCAGGTCGCCTCGTTCGTGGCCACGCTCGACGTGTCGCCGGCGCTGTCGGAACTCGCCACGCTGCCGTTCTACTGCGATCTGCTGATCGGCCGCTATCGCGACGCCAAGGCCGCACCCGTCGACGAGTTCGACCTGCTGGCGACTGCCATCGATGCGCTGATCGACCGGGAGGCGGCAAAGCTCGCCGGCGGCGCGACTGGCTTCGGTTGGGACGTGTTTGCGGGTGCGGACACGTTCGTCGAAGCGACCGGCCTTGTCGCCGAGCTTGGCGTTGCGCGCTTCAACATCGCCGAAGGACGCCAGCAGCTGCTTGCCGCGTTCGAGGCGATCGGCCGCGAGCGCCTCGTCGAGCTGATCGAGGGGCTCGCGCACTTGATGCGCACGACGGAAGCCTATCCCAACGAGAGCCGCGGCCTGACGACCGCCGAGATCGCCGATTTCGGGCGACTGTACATGGACGTCGGCCTCGTGCCGGAGATGGAGCCACGCGTTCTGCTGGCGTTGATCCAGCTCGCCTTCTTCGCGCCGGCCGAGGAGAAGGACCACGTCCGCTTTGCGCACGAAATCGTCGCCGACTATCTGGCCGCCCGCAATGCGGTGGCAATGATCCGCAGCCGGCCAGACAGCGCCGACGGACTAGGCCAAGCGCTCGGCGTGCGCGCGGACCTCGAGCGGTCGGTGTTCCTGCGCTATCTGGTGCGCGAGCTTGCCGGCGATGCGGATATCGTCAGCGCCGTGCGCGGACATGTCGAGGGCGGCCGTGTGCGCCCCGATCACGCCGACAATGCGCGCCTGCTGCTCGCCGAGCTCGAGCGGGGGCACGCATGACGCCCATCGACGCGCCACTGCTCGCCATCGAGCGCGCCGCCGTGCGCGGATGGCCAGCCGCCGAGACGAAAACGATCGACGGCTGGATTGCACGCTCGACCTCGGGCGGATCGGTACGCGCGAACTCGGTCGCAGCACTCGACTATGCGGGTGCCGATATCGGCCGCGCGATCGATGAAGCGGTCGCGTTCTATCGCCGGCGTGGCGCTGCGTCCCGCTTCACGGTGTCGGACGTCAGCACGCCAGCCGGTCTCGACGCGGAGCTGGCGCGGCGCGGATTTGCGCGGCACGGCGATCACGTCACGTTGGTGAAGCGCATCGGTATCGACGCCGGTCCGCCGCCGAACGCGACGGGCCTCACGATCGAGCGGCACCAGGCGACGACGCCCGGCTGGTACGACGTCTACCTGCAAGGCCTGTCCGCCGACAACCGCGCACAGGCACCCGCACTCGTCGAACGCGTGCCGGCGCCGAGGGTGTTCTTCTCGGCGATGCGCGGGGCGAACGTGATCGCCAGCGGTCTCTCGGTGCTCGACGGCGAACTCGCGTCCGTGCAGTGCATGGCGACACGTGCGACCGCTCGGCGCACCGGCGCGGCGACGGCCGTGCTGGTGGCGATCGAAACCAACGCAACCGAGCACGGCGCGCGCTGGCTTTATCTGCAGACCGACGCCGACAATAGCACCGCGATCGGCCTCTATCAGCGCGCCGGCTATGCCATCGCCGGGCGCTACCACACGCGCGACCTCGCCTGATCGCGGGTGGGTCTTCAAGGTTCACGATGTCAAAGAGCGGTAACGGCATCAGGATAAAGCCGCTTCCGCGCGTGGGCATAAGTTTCGTCACCACAAATGCGCGGTGCAGTTAACGGCGGGGATAACTTGCATCGGATACCCGATAGAGAACGAGTGCGGCAAGTCCAGTGACGTTGCGAGTCGGGTGCCTGATACCGAATTGTCGGAGCAATGAGCCCAACGATCGGTATCAGACACCTGACATCCGCGGCTCGCGCACAAATGCGAGCCCGGTCGTCGGGCATCTGACAGCGAACAGACAGGACACCGGCGGACAGGTGTCAGTTCGTTTTTTTCTTGTCCTCGACCTTGGCGGCTGGTTTCGATTTCTGGACCGGCTTCGGCTCCACCTTCTTCACCTGCACCCGGGTTTGAGACGGCGCCGGCCGCGACTGAAGCTTGGGCGGATCGACTTTTCGCACGACCGGCGGCGGTGTGGTCTTCTTGATCACCGGTGGCGGCAGTTTCGGTGGATCGGTCTTCACCACCGGCGGCGGTGTGGTTTGCCTGATCACCGGTGGCGGCAGCTGCGGCGGGTCGGACTTCACCACCGGCGGCGGTGTGGTCTGCTTGACCACCGGCGGCGGCAGCTTTAGCGGCTCGGTCTTCTCCACCGGCGGCGGTTTGGTCTGCTTGACGATCGGCGGCTGACAGTTGCCGCGGCCGTCAGCCACCAGAGTCCCCGGGCAGCGCACCACCGGCGGGATCACCGGAATGGTTACTGGCGGCACCCCGGGCGTCGTCGATATCCGGCCAATGCACACGCCCCGGTCGTTGCGGGTCGTGCCGAACGGGCACGGCTGCAGCGGCGCATCGCCCGTCTTGGTGCCGGGGATCGGCAGGTTGCCCGAGGGCACGCACCGTCCGAGGATCGTGCGCGTCAGGCCCGGTCCGCAAGGACCTGAGTCGACGATCGGCGGCACGCACTCGCCCTTGGCGTTCTTCTGCAGGCGGCCGGGGCAGGTGGTCGGCAGCGGGATCGGCACTGGCACCTGGCCTACGACGATGTCGCAGTGACCCGACTTCGGGTTGAAGCGGCGGTTCCCCGAGCACGAGATCGTCGGGCAAGTGCCGTTCGGAAGCCGCGGACGGCCGTCGAGGCAGTAGCGATCGCGCGAGGGGATCGGCAGCGGGATGATGATCGGCAGATTGATGCAGAGCCCGTAGCTGTTGCGGATCTGGTTCCAGGCGCAGGGCGCCTCGACCACGACGGGACGGCACACGCCGTTGAGCGCGCGCTGGCCACGGGGGCAGCACGAGCCGTCGGACGCGCGGCGCCAGACGTCCGGGCACCCGGCAGTCGGCGGCGCGCGGCAGACGCCCTGTCCGGCCCAGTACACGCTGCCCCACGGGCAGCACGAGCCGTCCGAGCGCAACCGCGACTTGTCCCAGCACACCTGCGTCCAGCCGCAGCGGCCCGTCTCGGGATTGTAGGGCGCGTTGAGCGGGCAGGGGCAGCGGCCGGATGCGAGGGGACTGCGGCCATCCGGGCACGACCACTCGGGCGGCAGCTTGTCGGGTGACAGCAGCAGGCTGCTGTGGCCGTAGCTTGGGACGTAGGCGGGCGGTCCTTTCTTGACCGGCACGACGTCGGGACCCGGCACCTTGACCCATGCGCAGCTCGGATAGCCGCCCGGTGGCGCCGTGCCGGTCTTGTACTTGACGGGCTGCAGCAGCTTGTTGAGCAGCGGTCCTTGCGAGGTCACCCAGGGCTCGAACACGCCGAAGCAGTTCTGCGCCCAGTAGTTGCCGGGAGCCGGCATCTGGATGGTGATGTAGTGGGTGCGGGTCTCACCTGGACCGAGCGTGACGCGGGTCACGCACGAGAACGGCAGCTGCGTCGGCTCGCTCGAGCAGCCCAGCGGCGGCTGGATCGAGGCGATGATGGTCGAGGCCGGTGCGCCGTTGACGAACATGTTGTCGGCGAGCACGACATCTCCGGTGTAGGGCGTGCGGCCTGTGTTCTGGATGGCGATCTCGAACTTGCAGCCAAAGCCCGGCTTGCACTCGGCGGGGCCGGACTTCTTGACCACGATGTCGGCGCCGCCCTCCGCGCAGGCCTTAGCCCGGCCATGCGGGTGACGCAGCGTCACGCAGTTGCGAAAACCCACGTTGCCAGCGGTCAGCAGGCCCGCCGTGTCGACCCACACCTCGATGCGGCGCTCGACGCCTGGCCCAAACAGCGCGCCCGGAATGCGGCAGACGTGATCGCCCGCCGCATTGGGTGCGCAGACCCACTCCGGTCCGTCGGCATTGACGGCGGCGATCGGTATCAAGGTGCCGGCGCCCGGCCCCCACTGAATGCGGGTGGCGTCGATGATCTCGACGGTCTCGCCGGCCGGGGCATTGCCGGTGTTGCGCACCACGATCTCGCAGCGCACGCGGCCGCCGTAGACGCCCGAATAGCAGCGCTTCTCGACGATCAGGTTGGGCCCTTCCGTCCAGATCGGGATTTTCACTTCGGTGATGGTCGGGATCACGCCGCCCTGGCAAGGCCCGTAGATGCCGACGTTGCCGATGTGGCCGAACGCCTCGACGTCGTCGAAGCGGGCGTCGTAGTCGACGAACCAGCTCTCGAAAGGCGGCTCGTTGTCGGGACGCACGCGGCTCTTGTACATGCCCTGCAGGCCGTTCACGAGGCGCGGGCCGCCAGCCGTGACGCGGACGATGTCGGAACCTTCGCGCAGATGCTCGCCGGTGGACCACAGCGTCTCGCGGCAGCGGCCGAAATCGATGGTGCCGAAGCGGTCGTAGCCGTAGTTGAGCGCGACGCCACCCAGCGTGCTGCGGTGCTCGTGCTTCAGGCCGATCGCATACTCCTCGGGGGCCGGCGCCCAGCGGCCTTCCGCTTCGAGCCAGCGATAACGGATGACCATGGCTTCCTGCGGCCGCGCGAACGACGAGTAGTCGTAGTTGCCCAGATGCTGGCCGCGCTGCGACAGATACATGGTGCCGCGGCCGTCGAACATGACCGCGCTGATCATGTGGCCGGCCGGCGTTCCGGTGACGTCGATCTCGACGCGCGCATCGTCGCCGAACGAGCCGTCGGGGTTGATCGAGACCGACCAGATCTTCGGGCCATCGGCTGTCGCGTAGTAGACGCGATCGCCGTCGACGGCGAGGCCCCACACGCGCCGCTCGGGCTCGGCGAACCCCCAGGTCTCCGGCGCCTCCGTGTTGAACGACGGGCTCGACTTGTCGATGCGGGTCGCGGGATTGTAGGGAACCATCTCCTGGCCGACAGCGGCGCGCCCTTGCGTGCCGTGATCGAAGGCGTCGATGACGCGGCCGTCGAGGCCGATGCGCCAGACGAGGCCCGTCTCCATGTCGCTCGCGAAGATCTGGCGCGTGCGCGGGTCGTAGGCGAGCGTGCCGAGGCCCGCGCCGCTGTTCTCGAGGTCGCCGGTCTTGATCTCGGCGAACTTGCTGACGGCGCCGGTGCGGCCATCGACCTTCCAGATCGTGCCCGGACTACCCTGGCCCTTGTCGCTGCCCTGGCCCTTGTCGCCCCACAGGCCGGGCTGCCATTCAGCGCCCGGTCGGCCCGTCATCACGCGCTCGGCGTAGCTGCCGGGCTTTGGCATCACGATCTGGAGGCCGTAGACCGAGGTGGCGGCGAGATAGATGTTGGGCGGCGTGCCGTTGCTGCCGTCGCCGTCGAAGGCGATGCCGAAGACGTGGCCGACCTGGCGGGCCTTGAGGGAGAGACGGATCGGGGCGTCGGCGAGTTGTCCTGTGGGCGGGCCGCCGAGCTGCGTCAGGTCGAAGATGCGGGCGGTGATGCCGTCGAGATCGATGTAGGTGCGGTCGAGCGGGTGCACGTCGGGGGGCAGATCAGGCCCCGGCGGGACGGTGCCGGCGAACCCCGTGACGACTGCGTCGCCGCGGCGGATGACCGCCGTTTCGGGTTGCTGGGCCAAGGCGCCCGAGACCAACGTGGCAAGTTCGACAAGAACGAGTGCAATCAACGTGAGCAGGGCATTTGACCAGCCCGCCGACCGCGTGTTCATGAAACATCCTCAATGGCTTAGGGCAAGACGCCCCTTTGAAATACCGACGTCGAAAGAATAGCACAGGCCACGATTCGGCCCTATTCAAACCGTGCGCACTTATTAGTGAGACGAACCGATCCGGTATTCATCCTGCGTTCAGGCCGTTGCGCATAAGGCGGCTTGTCTAACCTCCCGTGACGCGCGACCTTTTGCACGTTCAGCGCGTGGGACGAGGCCATCATGGAATTCGACTATGTGATCGTGGGCGCGGGCTCGGCGGGCTCGATCCTGGCCGACCGCCTGTCGGCGTCGGGCAAGCACAGCGTCATCGTGCTTGAAGCAGGCCCGACCGACTACAAGAGCCCGTACATTCATTTCCCGGCAGGCTTCTTCAAGCTGCTCGATAACCCGGCCGTCAACTGGGTCTACTACACCGAACCCGAAACGCAGACCAAGGACCGCCGCATCCTCTATCCGCGCGGTCGCGTGCTCGGCGGCTCATCGTCGATCAACGGCGTCATGCAGGTGCGCGGCCAGCGCGAGGATTACGACGACTGGGCGGCGATGGGTGCGCGCGGCTGGAGCTACGAGGATGTTCTGCCGTACTTCAAGAAGTCCGAGACCTATCTGCCGGGTGACCCGAAGTATCGGGGAAAAAGCGGTCCGCTGATCATCGAGGACTATCGCGGGCACCATCCCCTCACGCACGATTGGGTCAAGGCCGGGCAACAGATCGGGATGAAGTTCAATCCCGATTACAACGGCGTCAGCCAAGACGGCATCGGCTACGTGCAACAGGCCCGCGCCGGCCGTTGGCGCATGTCGACGGCGCGCGCGTTTCTGCGTCCAGCCATGAAGCGCTCGAACCTCAAGGTCGAGACGGAGGTGCTGGTCAAGGCGATCAACATCTCGGGAAACCGCGTTTCGGGCGTCACCTTCGCGCGCGGCATGGGCAAGGGCGAGCCGGTGCCGGTGACTGCCAAGCGCGAGACGATCATCTGCGGCGGCGCGATCAATTCGCCGCAACTGCTGCAGCTTTCCGGCATCGGCAACCCTGAGCACCTGGGCTCGATCGGCGTGCCGGTGAAGGTCGCATTGCCCGGCGTCGGCTATAATTTTCACGACCACTACGTCGCCCGCGTGGTGCGCGAGGTGAAGGGCCGCACCACCGTCAACGAGCTGGCGCGGGGTCCTCGGCTTGCCTGGCAGGTCGCGCGCTGGGCGCTATTCGGCGAAGGCATTCTCACCTACTCGGCGGGCAACGGCATCGGTTTCTTCAAGACGAAGCCGGAGATGACGCGCTGCGACGCGCAGATCACGTTTGCGCCCGCGAGCTATCCGAACGGCCAGATCGGCAAGCTCGATACGACGCCCGGCATGACCTGTGGCGGCTGGGTCTCGCGACCCGAATCGCGCGGCACCGTGCTGGCGAAATCGTCAAACCCGCAGGACGCCCCGTCGATCAAGCCGAACTACCTCGACCACGAACGCGATCGCGAGGTGATGGTGGCGATCCTCAAGCAGTGCCGCCGGATTCTGCATGCGCCGGTGTTTGACGGCAGCGGCGACAAAGAGATCTATCCGGGCAAGGGCGTCCAGTCCGACGACGAGTTGCTCGACTATGCACAGCGCTTTGGCGGCACGGTCTATCACCCGGTCGGCACCTGCAAGATGGGCACCGACCGCATGGCCGTCGTCGATCCGGAGCTTCGCGTGCACGGCATCGCGGGGATGCGCATCGTCGACGCCTCGGTGTTCCCGAAGATGACGTCGTCCAACACCGCCGCCCCGACCATGATGATCGCGGAGAAAGCGGCCGACATGATTCTGGCTAGCGCCGTAGCGGCCCGGTGAGGGGCGAACGGCCGAAATCCCGCCGTAGGGCGCAATAGCGCGTCCACCGACATTTCCAGGCACATCACCGCTCGGCGCGCGGATTGCGCCGTCTTGCAGCGGCAAAAGTCACGGCGCAATACGCGCGTCGGCGTCAGCGGGTGTGGAAAGCGTTGCGTGCGCGCTATTGCGCCCTACAGCATGGGTCGTTCGCACCGCCGCAATGCCACCAGCGCCTCACGCCCCCACGATCCGCGCGGCGTCTGCGAGCGGCAACCCGAGCGCTTCGGCGACGGCTGGGTGGGTGATCTCGCCGCGATGCACGTTGAGGCCGTTGCGAAGGTGTGGGTCGGCGGCCATTGCCTTCATTGGCCCCTTGTCGGCGATCGCCAGCATGAAGGGGAGCGTCGCGTTGTTGAGCGCGAAGGTCGAGGTGCGCGCGACGGCGCCCGGCATGTTGGCGACGCAATAGTGCACGACCTCGTCGACGACATAGGTCGGCGCGGCGTGCGTCGTTGGCCGCGAGGTCTCCGCGCAGCCGCCCTGGTCGATCGAGATGTCGACGATGACCGAGCCGCGCACCATCTCCTTGACGTGCTGCCGGGTGATCAGCTTCGGCGCGGCTGCACCTGGAACAAGTACGGCGCCGATGACGAGATCGGCTGACAAGATCTGCGTCTCGAGCGCCGCGCGCGTCGAATAGAGCGTGGTCAGCGCCGCGCCGTACTGCTGCTTCAGCGCGTAGAGCCGCTCGACGTTGATATCGAGAATGGTCACGTCCGCCTCGAGCCCGATCGCCATGCGCGCGGCGTTCTGGCCAGCGACGCCTGCGCCGAGCACCACGACCTTGGCCGGTGCGACGCCAGCGACGCCGCCGAGCAGCGCGCCGCGTCCGCCCTGGGCGATCTCCAGGCAGTGCGCGCCGCATTGCACCGCCATGCGTCCCGCCACCTCGCTCATGGGGGCCAGCAGCGGCAGGCCGCCGCGCGGGCTCGTCACCGTCTCGTAGGCGATGGCTGTAACGCTCGAGGCGAGCAGGGCCTTGGCCTGCGCGGGATCAGGCGCGAGGTGCAAATACGTGAACAGCGTCTGGCCTGCCCGCAGCATTTTGCACTCGGCGGGCTGCGGCTCCTTCACCTTAACGACGAGGTCAGCGGTGGCGAAGATCTCGGCGGGGGTCGGCGCGATGCGGGCGCCGGCCGCTTTGTAGGCCTCGTCCGACATGCCGATGTGGGCGGCCGCGTTGGTCTCCACGATCACCTCGTGGCCGTGCGCCACCGCTTCACGCACGGCGATCGGCGTGAGGCCGACGCGGTACTCGTGGTTCTTGATCTCCTTCGGCACCCCGATCTTCATCGCTGTGTCCCTCGTCCCTTTGCCGGTCAACTATCTTCGCATGCCACAATAAAGTGTGAGGCAGAGTTAAGGGGATGTTAGCAACTCTTGACTTAACTACGCAACTTACGTACCTTGACGCAATGCACGCAGTCGCTCAGACCCATGCTTTTCGCCGTGCAGCGGACGAAGCTGGAATGACGGAGGATGAGATTGAGAGTCTCGTTTCCTTCATAGCTGAGAATCCTACGATCGGAGATGCAATTTCCGGGACAGGTGGATGCCGCAAAGTCCGATACGCAGGTCGAGGCAGGGGTAAGCGCGGCGGATACAGAACCATCACTCTGTATTCAGGCCAGACTATGCCCGTGTTCCTGCTGACCGTATTTGCCAAGGGTGAGAAGGTCGACTTGACCCAAGCAGAGCGTAACAACCTTCGAGTTCTGACGAAGGAGATAGTAGAAGCGTACAAAGCGCGGGTGGTAGCACCTGTCGCGAAGAAGGGTGCAGCATAACATGGCGCGGAAGAAGACTGCATTCGACAAGATCGCGGAGGGGCTCGGTGAGGCCCTGGCCATCGCGAAGGGAGAGGCGCGTCCGGCCAAGCTCTTCGTGCCCGCTGAAATAGACGTGAAGGCGATACGGGCGTCACTTGGGCACTCTCAAGACGACTTCGCTGCCTACTATGGATTCTCGATCAATCAGATTCGCGATTGGGAGCAAGGCCGTGCCCGCCCTCTCGGTGGTCTGCGAGCCTACCTCATGTTGATCGAGAGAAATCCAAAGGAGGTCCAGGAACTCCTCAGGCAAGCGTCACGAAAGCGCGCCGCTTGACCAATTCCCGCAGCAGGTGTGTCAACCCGCGGCTCTTAGCCATCCTTTGACTTACCCATCACGTCCTTCAGGCCGCGCAGGCAGTCGTCGAGGGCGGCGCGGGGCAAGTGCGGCAGCTGATAGCGCACCAGCACCTCGGTGGTGCCGAGGACCCGGCCGAACTCGCGAAAGCGCGCAGCGACCGTGTCGGGGGAGCCGACGACGAAGGTGTTCTCACCCCATTTGCGCAGGTTTGCGGTGGTGTCGTTGTCGGGATAGTCGGGATAGAGCGAGCGGTAGACGATGCCGTACTCGTGGCGCAGCGCCGGCGCATAGAGATCCCAGGCCTTGGCGTCGGTGTCGGCGACGAAGCACTCGCGCCGCAGCGGCCAGTCCTTGAACGGCGGGCGGCCCACGGCGGCGATGCGCTCCTTCAGGAACGCTTGGCGCTGGGCGAGCAGCGGCATCGCAATGCCCGGCGACATCACCCAGGCGTCGCCCAGCCGCGCGATGCGCTCGAGCGCCGGCTCGACCTTGGCGCCCATCCAGAACGGGATGCCGTTCGGGTTTGCCGGCGGCGGGCGTACGCGTGCGCCCTCGAAGCGCCAGTGCCCCTCGGTGTCGCTGACCGTCTCGCCGCGCAGCAGCCGCTGGATGTGGCCGATCGAGCGCTCATAGATTTTCGCGCGCGGCTTGTAGGGCACGCCGAAGCCCTTGTATTCGCCTTCCTGCCAGCCCAGGCCCACGCCCAGGATGAAGCGGCCGCCCGAGATGTTGTCGCACAGCGCGGCTTCCTCCGCGATGGCGACCGGGTGGTGCAGCGGCAGGATGATGATGTCGGTGCCGATGCGCACGTTTTTCGTGACGGCCGCCGCAGCCGTCGCCATCTGGATCGGGCGCGGGATCCAGTTGTCCTCGAAGAAGTGGTGCGAGGCGAACACGATCGAGGAGAAGCCGTTGGCGTCGGCCCATTTGATGTCCGCGAGGCCTTCGCGGATGACTTTGTCGGAGCGCTCGCCGGGCGCCACCTGGAAGCTGTAGTGCAGGCCGATGCGCATGGGACTGGGCTCCTCACCCGTTCAATCCGAAGCCTCAGAGTGGGCTTACACGCTGCACGTCGCAAGACTTGACAGGCCGCACTTGACAGGGCTGCGAGGTGGGCCGAGCTTCACGCGACGCGAGAGCATGGAGGTCCAAGATGACGTCGCCGGCACCGTCGCTGCCTCCGATCCGTCCCGATGCGATCGATGAGATTCCCGTGCTCGACCTCGGGCCGGTGCGGGCGGGAGTGCCAGGCGCGAAGGCGCGGCTCGCCCGGGAGATCACCCACGTCTTCGAGCACGTCGGCTTCTATTTTGTCGTCAACCACGGTGTGCCGCAGGCGCTGATCGACGAGACGTTCGCTGCAGCCAAGCGCTTCCACGACCAGCCGCTCGAGACGAAGCTCGAGATCCGCCTCGACGAATACAATATCGGCTACCTGCCGATGCGGGGTGGCACGACGCGACACTCCGCGCTCAACGCCAACAACAAGCCCAACGTCAACGAGGCGTTTTTCTGTGCGCGCGAACTGGCCTGCGACCATCCGGACGTGATCGCGGGCAAGCCTTATCGCACAGCCAACAAGTGGCCGCGCGAGCTGCCCGGCTTCCGCGAGACATGCCTTGCCTATTCGGCCGCGCTCGAAGCACTGGGCAAAACTCTCGTGCCGCTCTACGCGCTGGCGCTCGATCTCCCTGAGACGTGGTTCGATCGGGCGTTCGCGACGCCGATGTACAAGCTGCGCATGTCGCACTATCCGCCAGCCGATGCTTCGGCCGACAACGAGTTCGGCCTCGCCCCGCACACCGACACGAGCTTCATGACGTTCCTCGCGCCCAACAAGGTGCCGGGGCTGTCGGTGCGACTGCCGAGCGGGCGGTGGATCGACGCGCAGCAGATTGACGGCGCGTTGCTGGTCAACGGCGGCGACATGCTGCGCCGGTGGACCAACGATCGGTTTCTGGCGACGCCGCATCGCGTGATCAACCGCTCGGGCGGCGAGCGCTACGCCTTGCCGTTCTTTTTCGACTGCTGGGCCGAGCACGTCATGGCGTGCATTCCGACCTGTACCGGCCCCGGCAATCCGCCGAAGTACGAGCCGATCACCTACGTCGCGTACATGACCTGGTTCCGGCAGATGAACTACGCGGGCGTCGCGGCGAAGGACGCACAGGGCACGCAACTCGCGGGCAGCTGAGCGGCGGCCCGAGACGCTGACTCATCGCGTGGATACGATGCGGCTCCTCGAATCCGGCCTGGATCATGATCAGACAACGCGCGATTGCCTTTTTCCAGAACGAGGCGGCTG
>JANOJW010000489.1:0-17498 GCA_031418955.1 Hyphomicrobiales bacterium
GGCGGCGCGGTTGCTTGTGGGCAACTGAAGCGCAACCGGAGGCGGCCCAATCTCGGCCGACCGCGGCGTCGAAGCCCTTGCCCGTAGCCAGGCTACGGTCGGCGGCCTCCTCCTGGCGGTCAACTCGATCTTGGACCGTGAAACCATACGAAAACCTCCGAGACAGGCTCTAAGACTCCGGCCGTGCAATCGAGCAGAACTCGGCCCCAACTCTTGAAACGCCCTTCATCCCACCTCGATGTCGAGCCAGCCGTGCGGGGTCACGCGGGCGCGGTCGGCCGGGCCGATCAGGGCGACCGTCGTCTCGCCCTCGACCAGCGCCGGACCCGCGATCTCCTGCGCGGGACTGAGCGCCTCGAAGCGGTAGACCGGGATCTCGCGCCACGCCCCGTCGATCCACGCGCGCTGCTGGCGGGCGGGGGAAGACGGCGCGCGCGCGGCGAGCAGGGGCTCCTCAGGCAGCGCCGGCAAGGCGCCGATGACGGCCGTGCGTGCATTGACGAGCACCACCTCGTTGCCGCGCTGTGAGTAGGTATAAAGCTCCTCGTGCCGCGCGTGGAAGCGTTCGGCGATCCGGCCCGCGAGACCCACCGCTGCCCAATCGAGGCCGTCGAGCGGCACGTTGATCTCGAAGATCTGCTCGCCGTAGCGCATGTCGGCGCTGCGAGAGATCCGCACCGGCCCGGAGAACGTCTCCGACAGCCGCGCCCGGCCTTCGCTCTCCATCCCATCGAACAACTGGCGCAGCTTGGCATCATCCAGGGTCGCGCTGTCGCCGATGTGGGTGCGCGCCACCTCGTAGCGGATATCGGAGGCGAGCATGCCCCACGCCGAAAGTACCGAGGCGACGCGCGGCACCACCACACGCCGCATCGAGAGTTGCTTCGCCACCGCCGTCACGTGCAGGCCCGCCGCGCCGCCAAAGGCCAACAAGGCAAACCCGGTCGGATCGACACCGCGGCGCACCGAGACGAGGCGGATACCCTCGGCCATCCGCCCGTTGATGACGCGCCAGACGCCGGCCGCCGCGGCGGTCGCGTCGAGGCCGAGCTTCTGGCCGAGCGCCGCCAGCGCCCGCCCGGCCGCCGACCGATCGAGCTTCATGCGCCCACCAAGCAGCCCTGCCGGCTCGAGGTATCCCAGCACGAGGTTGGCGTCGGTGACGGTCGCCTGGGTCCCGCCGCGGCCATAGCAGACCGGACCGGGCTGCGCGCCGGCGCTCTCGGGCCCCACGTGCAAGAGCCCACCCGCATCGACGCGCGCGATCGAACCGCCACCGGCGCCGAGCGTGACGATGTCGAGGCTCGGCAGCGCGATGCGCTCCCCCGCGATGCCGCGTTCGATGGTGACGCCCGGCGTGCTCCGGCGGATGAGCGAAATGTCGGTCGAGGTGCCGCCCATGTCGAACGGAATGAGGTTCGGTGTCGCGAGCAATTCAGCTGCGTATCGCGCGCCCGCAACACCGCCGGCCGGCCCCGACAGCACGGTCGCGGCCGCCAACCGCACCGCTTCCTCCACGGGCGCCACGCCGCCGTGCGAGAGCATGATCAGCAGCGGCCCCGCATACTGCGCCTCCTTCAATCGCACGACGAGACGCTGCATGTAGCGGTCGACCACGGGCCCGACGTAGGCATTGACGATGGTCGTCGAGACGCGCTCGTACTCCTTGATCTGCGGGAACACGTCGGTGGACGCCGTCACGTAGACGCCCGGCAATGCCTCGCGCACGTGGTCGCGCGCGGCGATCTCGTGCGCCGGATTTTTCCAGGCATGGAGGAAGCAGATCGCGACAGCCTCGACCTTTGCCGCCTTCAGCGTGGCGATAGCGCGGTCCAGATCGGCGCGATCGAGAGGGGTTATCGCACGGCCGTCGGCCCGCATGCGCTCCTCGACGCCGAGACGAAGATGTCGTGGCACCAGCGGCTCGGGCGGCGTCATGCGCAGGTTGTAGCGCTCCTCGGGCTTCAAGCCCTCGCGCATCTCGATCACGTCGCGGTGGCCACGCGTGGTGATGAGGCCGACACGCGCGCCCTTCCGCTCGAGCAACGCGTTGGTCGCGACCGTCGTCCCGTGCACGATGCGGTCGGTCTGGCGCAGCAGGGCAGCCCGGTCGAGACCCCGTGCTTGCGCGAGCGTGCCGAGCCCGGTCATGACGCCGATCGAGGGGTCTTCCGGGGTCGAAGCAGACTTCGCGAACGTGCAAATCCCTGCCTCATCGACGCCGACGAAATCCGTGAACGTGCCGCCGACGTCGATGCCGATGCGATACATTGGGCAATCCCTATCCATCGTAGGGCGCAATAGGCCCCTGCACGTGGCCGTATTGCGCCGTGGCAACCCGATACGTCGGAACCAGCGGCCGGTGCAATACGCCACTGAAGAAGCGGCTATTGCACCCTACGTGTCCCATCTACTTCGTCACCAGTCCGCGCTCGCGGTCTTTCGCACGCGCTGCAGCCGTGCGCTTGCCCGCATTGCCCCAGCCGCCGCCGCCGCCCGAGTGCACGATCAGGCGGTCGCCGGGTTCGATGACGATGCCGACGCGCTTCGTTGAGAGCACCTCCTCACGGCCGTCCGCACGGCGCAGCAGGTAGTGGTGCGGTGCGCCGTCGTCGCCGCCGCGCAAGCCCCGCGCGCCGTGCCGCACACCGTCGCCCGCCGTGTTGCCGAGGGCGGGTTTCGCAGTCTCGATCACCATCTCCAGATCGCCGCCGGTGCCGCCGCGGAACTCGCCATCGCCGCCGGAATCGGGCCGGTACTCGTGCGCGACGAACAGAAACGGAAAGCGCACTTCGGCGACCTCGATGGAGCCGAACTTGATGCCGCCCGCCGAATGCCACTCGCCGACCGAGTTGTAGCCGTCGCCCGCGATCGAGCCACCACCGCCGGGCCGCGCCTGGAACAAGTGCCAGATGAAGCTGCGCCCGGTGCGCGGATCCTCGCCCTTGATGGCGATGCGAAAGCGACGGCCCCAGCCGCCCATCACGCGGTCGGGGCACGCCTCGGCGAGCGCGACGACGATCGCCTCCACGATCTCGTTGGAGCAGTGGCTCGTGCACATGGTGACGGGGCGGCCCTCGTTGGCCCACACGATGGTGCCGGGCTTCGCCTTGACGGTCAGCGGGCGCATGGAGCCGGCGTTCTTCGGGATGTCGGGGTCGATCAGGTAGAAGAAGGCCATCGCGCAGGCCGACTGCATGTTGGCGTGGCTCGAGTTGACGAAGCTCACCGCCTCGGCGTCGGATCGGGTCAGGTCGACCTCGATGTCGCTCCCCTTGACGGTGACCTGCGCGCGAATAACGATGTTCTCGCGCCCGAAGCCGTCGTCGTCGAGTGTCGCCGAGCCGTGGTAGACACCGTCTTTCCAGGTCGCCACGATCGAGCGCGCCTGCCGCTCGGCGCCGTCGAGCATCGCCTCGATCGCCGCCTCGAGCTTCGGCTGGCCCTGCTCGGCGATCAGCTCCAGCAGCCGCTTCTCGCACAGCTTGGCCGAGCCGACCATGGCCGCCAGATCACCGCGGAAGTCGCGCGGGTGGCGCACGTTGACCGCGATCATGCGCAGCAGGTCCTCGCGCATCGCGCCTTGATCGGCGATGCGCAGCGGCGTGATGCGCAATCCCTCCTGAAAAATCTCGGTGGCGGCCGGATTATAGGCGCCGTGCGTCGAGCCGCCGATGTCGCTCATGTGCGCGCGGTTGATCGACCAGAACGCATGTCGGTGTCCCATGAACACCGGCACGAACACGGTGACGTCGGGGAGGTGATTGCCGCCGTGGTAGGGGTCGTTCAACAGGAACACGTCGCCTGGATGGATGTCGCCCGCGAACGCCTCTCCCACCGAGCGGGCCGCGAAGGGGAGCGCGCCGACGTGCACGGGAACGTGCTCGGCCTGCGCGATGAGCCGGCCGCCCGCGTCGCAGATGCCGGTCGAGAAGTCGCGGCTGGAATTCAGGATCTGCGAGTAGGCCGTGCGCAGCATCGCCTCGCCCATCTCCTCGACGATCGCGTGCAGGCGGTGCTGGACCACCGAGACGGTGATCGGGTCGACGGTTGCATGTGAGCCGCGCACATGCGCGTGGCCGCTGTCGTTCGCCATGGAGCCTCCGCAGAGCAAGGATTTCCAGTTTACGGCGGTCCGGCATCACTGCCAACGCGGTCCCGTGTCATCTCTGGGCTGCGTTCGTCGATTGTGCCGCCACGAGCAGCAGGCCGCCGACGATCGCGACATTCTTCAGGAAATGGTTGAGTTCGTTGTTGAACTGCGGCGGCGGCGCCCCCCAGTGCGTCCAGAACGCGTGGAAGAGCGAGCCTGCGACCATTGTGAACGCTGCCAGCGCCCAGGCGACGGGCCTTACCTGATAATTCGCGATCAGCATGATGCCGCCCACGATCTCCAGCAGGATCGTGAGGGCGAGAAACACATCGGGAACCGGGAAGCCCTTCGCGCCCATCATCGCCGATACCGCCCCGAAACCAAGCACCTTGCGGACGCCCGAAACGATGAAAATCAGCGCGAGCAGGGTGCGACCGATCGAAACGAGCATGGTCATGACCTCCGAAATCGAGAGGGCCGATAGGGACGACTGCACTACGCCGATTGCGCGGCAATGGACTAAAGCAAAGCCTGCGCGTGCGAACAAGTGCGGATCTGGCATGGCGGGGCCAATCATGCGACTTTTGTTGCCGACTGCCGACTGCCGACTGCCGACTGCCGACTGCCGAGGATTTGCAATGAAACACCTGCGCGTCAACGATCACGACATGGCCTACATCGAGCTCGGCGCAGGACCGCCGCTCGTCGCCATCCACGGCTCGCTCGGCGATTTCCGCTCTTGGGTGCCGGTGATGGGGCCGCTGTCGCGCCAGCATCGCCTCGTGATCCCGAGCCTGCGACGGTTCTTCCCGGAAGCCTGGGACGGCCGGGGCGGCGGCTTCACCATCCCGCAGCATACAGCCGACGTGATCGCCTTCATCGAGGGGCTCAAGCTCGGGCCCGTGCACCTGATGGGGCACTCGCGCGGCGGCCACATCGCGTTCCGCGTGGCGCAAGCCCGGCCCGAACTCGTCCAAAAGCTTATCCTGGCGGAGCCGGGCGGCGAGCTCGACGCGTCACTCGCACCCGCGGGCGCCCCGCCGTCGCAGACGCGCGTCCAGAGCATCATGGATGCGGCGGAGAAGATCAAGGCGGGCGACATCGAGGGCGGGCTGACGCTGTTCGTCGATCGCATCGATGGGCCGGGCACCTGGGCGCGGCGGCCGGCCGCCGCCAAGCAACAGCGGCGCGACAACGCCCATACGCTGATCGGCCAGATCAACGAGCAGCGTCAGCCGTTCTCACGCGCCGACGCGGAGGCGATCCGCGCGCCGACGCTGCTGATCGGTGGCGCGGCGACCAAGGGCATGCTGCCCATGGTGCTGCATGCGCTGGCCGACGCCATTCCGGGCGCGAGGAAAGTGATGATCCCGGACGCCACGCACGTCATGTTCGACCAAGCGCCGCAGCGCTATTGCGAGGTCGTGCTCGAGTTCCTCGGCACCGCGACGGGGTAAACCGTCGCGCTTGGCGCACATCACATGCCCGAGAAGCTGGGCGAGACGACGAGCCGCGTCTCGACATCCCGGACGCCGGGCACAGTGCGCACGGTCTGGGCGGCCAGTGTCGCTGCCTGGGAATGGGTCGCGATGCCGGTGAGGATCACATAGCCGTCGCGGGCGCTGACATCGAGATGGTTGAGTGCAGCGCTTCGATTGCCATCGGCAAGCGTCGAGCGCACCCGCCACTCCGTGAGCTTGTCGGCGAGCGAGCCCCTTGTCTCGGCGGTTTCCACGAACGCTTGATCGTCAGCCAGGAGCCGCAGGGCGCGCACGCAGGTCTCGACCGGGATGCTCTGGGTATTGAGCACGAGGTGATAAAGCTCCGGCGCCGTCCAGTCGACGCCGAAGAAGCCGCTGATCGTTTGCTCGTGCGCCGCGTCGCTGCGCTCGACCTCACGCCGCACCATGCCACGATCATCGGTGCCAAGGCGCTTCATCATGGTGCGTTCGCGAAACGCCATCGGCGCACAGACGCGCACGCGCAGCACATGGGGAACATCGCGCAGCAGCGCGGTTGCGCCCCAGCCGCGGATAATGATGTTGCCAGCCTGCGCCAGCTCGAGGATTTCGACCGCCGTGTAGCGCGAGAGCTTGCGCCGGTCGATGCTCCAGCGCTCCAGCAGGGAGGCGTTGCCCTCGAGATAGTGGTGGACGGTGCTCTCTTGCACGCCCATGCGGGACGCCAGATCGTGCTCGACGAGTTCGTGATGCACGACGCGCAGTCCCAGCGAGTCGGCGAGCCCAGCCGCGATATCCTTGCCGAGCGTGCCCATCTCGCGGGTCATCGCAATGACGGTCATTGGTGCCTCTTCTCAAAGCGAAGCGAAGCAGAGGAGAGGCGCCCTGTCCCCATCCGCTCGACTGATCTGGATTTGGACAGGGCGCCACCCGGGGGAGATTGACATTCACTTCAGCGCGACGGATCATTCACCGTCGAGCACATCCCTCTCGCGCGTTGCCCGAACCGCCACCCGATCGCGACGCTCGTCGATGCCAGGACGCAGCGGCGAGTTGCGATCGATGTCCGTCCAGATCGGATCCCGCGAGGCGGTCGCTGGAGCCGGCAGAGCCGGACGCAGCGGCGAGTTGCGGTCGATGTCCGTCCAGATCGGTGAGCGCTCGGCGAGGGCCGGGGCCGCCGTCGACAAAGCCAAAAGCATAATGGTTGCTTGTAGTCTCATGACGAATTCCTCCAAATGGGGTACGGTACAAAAAGTCTATGCCACTTTTATATGACGGGGATTGATGCGGCTCAATTGAAGATCCGGCAAGCCAAGGATTGCGGTTCATGCACATTCGCAAAATCGACCTCAATCTGCTGCCGATTTTCGATGCGGTGATGTCAGAGCGCAGCGTCACGGCGGCCGGCCGGCGGCTCGGCATGAGTACCTCGGCGGTGAGCCACGCGCTCGCCCGCCTGCGCGATCTGACGGGCGACGAGCTGTTCGAGCATGACGGCCGCGGCGTACGTCCGACCGAAAAGGCCTTCGCGATGGCGCGGTCGGTGCACGAGGGCATCGACCAGTTGCAGGCCGCGCTCGGCCACAGCGACTCGAGCTTTGATCCAGCCACATCCGAGCGCCAGTTCGCAGTCGACATTCCAGCGACCACACAGACCATTATCGTACCGCCGCTGGTTCGAAGCATCACGCAGGCGGGGCCGCGGCTCGGTGTGAAGATCGCCAGCGAGCGGGCGAACGCGGTGCTCGACGAGCTGCGATACGGCGACATCGAGTTGGCAATCGACTATGAAGCTCCGCGCATGAGCGGGCTCGCGAGCGAGGTCGTCTACGCGTTCGAGTTCGCTCTGCTCGCCCGCCGCGAGCATCCGATCCTGTCGCATCGAAAGCTGACACGGACGCTGTTCGAGCAACTCGGGCATGTCGCCATGAGCTGGACGAGGACGGACGGCCACAGTCCGCTCGCCGAGCACCTCGCCGCCCGCGGCATTCGTCGTGACGTGCGGGTGCGGGTCGGAACGCTGTGCGTGCTGCCCGACATCATCGAGCAGTCGGATCTGGTCGTGGTGCTCAATCGCAAGGTCGCCGAGCAGTTCCAAGACGGGCGACGCCTCACCACGCATCAGCTGCCGTTCAAGATCGGCCGGATCGAGCTGCTGCAGGTCTGGCACCAGCGGTTCGAGCATGATGCCGGCCACCGCTGGCTGCGCGAGACGATGAAGCAGGTCTGCCGGGCGATCTGAGCGGCGGCCGTGCTTTTGGCACGCCGGAGCGCTACTCGGCCGCGCGCTTCTGCTCGAGCGACATCGGGCACTCCGCCCACAACGTCGAGAGCGAGGCGGCGAGGTGGTCCATGTCGGCGTCGGTGTGAAGCGGCGTGGGCGTCAGGCGCAGCCGTTCGGTGCCCTTCGGCACGGTCGGATAGTTGATCGGCTGCACGTAGATGCCAAAGCGCGCGAGCAGGTTGTCGGTCACCAGCTTGCAGATCACCGGGTCGCCGACCAGCACCGGCACGATGTGGCTCGGATTGTCCATGACGGGCAGCCCCGCGGTCTTGAGCTTGCGCTTCAGCGTCGCCGCGCGCTCCTGGTGGCGGGCACGCTCGGCTTGCGAAACCTTGAGGTGGCGCATGCTGGCGAGTGCACCAGCCGCGATCGCTGGCGCCAGCGACGTGGTGAAGATGAAGCCCGGCGCGAACGAGCGGATCGCATCGCACAGATCCCGGCTTGCCGCGATGTAGCCGCCCATCACGCCGAAGCCCTTGGCGAGCGTGCCGTTGATGATGTCCACCTGATGCATGACGCCGTCGCGCTCCGCGATACCGCCGCCGCGGCGGCCGTACATGCCGACCGCGTGCACCTCGTCGAGATAGGTCAGCGCGCCGTACTGTTTCGCGAGCGCGCAAATGCCGGCGATGGGGCTGATCGTGCCGTCCATCGAGTAGACGCTCTCGAAGGCGATGATCTTCGGCGTGTCGCGGGGCAACGCGCGCAACCTTGCCTCGAGGTCGACGAGATCGTTGTGCGCAAAAATCTGCTTGGGGCCCCCGCCATTGCGGATGCCGGCGATCATCGAGGCGTGGTTCTTGGCGTCGGAGAGGATCACGGCGCCGGGCAGCAGCTTCTGCAGCGTGGCAAGCGTGGTGTCGTTGGCGACGAAGGCCGAGGTGAAGAGGAGCGCCGCCTCCTTGCCATGCAGATCGGCAATCTCGGCCTCCAGCTCGACGTGATAGTGGTTGGTGCCCGAGATGTTGCGCGTGCCGCCGGAGCCAGCGCCGACCGTATCGAGCGCGGTATGCATCGCGGCGAGCACTGCTGAGTTCTGGCCCATGCCGAGATAATCGTTCGAGCACCACACCGTGATCGGCTTCTCGGCGCCGCCCGCGTGATAGCGAGCAGCTGGGAATCGGCCGCGCTCACGGCTGATATCGGCAAACACGCGGTAGCGACCCTCGGCCTTGATGGCCTCCAGCGCCGACTTGAACCGTGCCGCGTAATCCATCGTCAACTCCCCACACCGCAACTCGACCGACGGCAACAGATGGCTAGCATAATGGGGGGCGTGGGCAAAGTCGCGGCGGCGTGCCGGAAGCAGTGCCGCAGCCGACGACGCAAGTTGCATGTCCCGCGGTCGTCCGCCAATCGGGCAATTTGTGGATGCCGCGAGACCAGCTGGCCTTGATCGCGATCAAGTCTCGCCGTCGCCACCTCAGTTCAACTTGCCCTTGAGGTCGCGGATCGACTGGTCGATCAAGCTCTGACCGGTGGCGCCCGTCGCGCGTGCGGCGAGCACCTTCTCGGCGGCAGCGGTGGCGAGTTCGACGGCGGCCGAACGCACGTCGGCGATGGCCTGCGCCTCGGCGCGGCCGATCTTCTCCTCGGCCATCTTGGTGCGGCGCTCGAGCGATTCCTTGAGCTGGCGTTCGGACTCGACCTTCAGCGCCTCGGCCTCGCGCCGAGCCCCCTCGATGATGGCTTTGGCCTCGTCCTCGGCCTGGCGCTGCTTCATCTGATAGTCGGCCAGCAGATCCTGCGCTTCTTCACGCAGGCGGCGGGCCTGGTCGAGTTCCTTGCGGATGGCGTCGGCGCGATCGTCGAGCGCCTTGCCGACGGTGGCCGGCACCTTCATCCAAACTAACAGACCGAGGAACAGGAAGAACGCGACGGCCGTCCAGAAGGTCGGATTGGCGAGCATGACAAACCTCTGCTTGCGTTCAACTCAGCGCCGCGCGCTCGAGGCGGTCGCGACGGCGGCCTTGATGTCAGCCAAGGCCACGTCCTCGCCGAGCAGGCGGCCGACAATGGCGCTGGCGGTGTCGGTCGCGATGTCGCCGACGTTGGCGAGCGCCTGCGCCTTGGTGGTGGCGATGCGCTTCTCGGTATCGGCGATCCGGGTCGCGATCTCGGCGTCGACGCGCTTCCGCTCCCGGTCGACCTCGCCGGTGATGCGGTCGCGCGTCTCCTTGGCGATGGCGTGGGCACGGCCGCGGGCAGACGCGAGCGCCTCCTCGTAGGCCTTGAGCGCGGCGTCCGTCTCCGTCTTCATGCGCGCCGCCTCGTCGAGATCGCGCTGGATGCGGCCGCGCCGGTCGTCGAGCACCCGGGCGATCCTCGGCAACGCGACGCGCGACATCAGGGCATAGAGAAGGCCGAACAGGATCGCGAGCCAGATCAGCTGCGGCACGAACGTGGACTTGTCGAACGGCGGGAAGACGGCTTCACCCGCGCTCGGCACGAACTGGCCGGTGCTGGTGATTTCCGGCACCGGGGTCGGCGCAAACGTCGGCTTGCCCATCGTGTCGTCTCCGCAGCGCCCGTCGTTGGGACGCTGATAGGTCAGGCGCTGAAAACAACGGCGCTAGCCGCGACCCGACAAGGGCCGCGCCGATCGCCTCACATCGTTGGCGTCGTCAAACGACGAAGAGCAGCAGCAGCGCTACCAGCAGCGAGAAGATGCCCAGCGCTTCCGTCAGCGCGAAGCCGAGCAGCAGGGTGCCGCGCTGGCTGTCGGCGGCCGACGGGTTGCGCAGTGCGCCGCTGAGGAACTGGCCGAACAGGTTGCCCAGGCCAATGCCCGCACCCGCCATGCCGAGGCAGGCAAGGCCCGCACCGATGAACTTACCCATGAGCGCCAGATCAGCCATTGTCGTCTCCCGTTGTGATGGATGTCGGTTGAGTTGCGATTGAAATTTTCGGTTTGAGATTTAGTGGTGGCCGCCATGCACCGCGTCGTTGAGATAGACGCAGGTGAGAACGGAGAACACGTAGGCCTGCAGCGCCGCGACCAGGAACTCGAGCGCGGTGAGCGCGGTCGTCAGCAGCAGTGGCAGCGGCGCGAGCAGGCCCCACACGCCGGCCCCGATCAGCGAGGCGACGAAGCCCGCGAAGATCTTGAGCGCGATGTGGCCAGCCAGCATGTTGGCGAACAGACGCACCGACAGCGACAGCGGCCGCGACAGGAACGAGATCACCTCGATCGGGATCATGATGAAGAGGAGCGGCCAAGGCACGTCGGGCACGAACAGCTTGAGGAACCCGAAGCCGTGCTGCCAGAAACCGTACAGGATGACGATGCCGATCACCAAAAGCGCCAGCGCCGCCGTCACCACGATTTGGCTCGTCACCGTGAAGGCGCCAGGCACCATGCCGATCAAGTTGCAGAAGAGCACGAAGATGAACAGCGAGAACACCAGCGGGAAGAACTTCATGCCTTCCTGGCCGACGTTGTCTCGGACGGTACCCGCGATGAACTCGTAGGCCATCTCGGCCATCGACTGCATGCGTGACGGAACGAGGCTGTTGCCGCGCATCGCATAAATCAGGAAACCCGACGACAGCGCCACGGCGAGCGCCATGAAGGCCGCCGAGTTGGTGAAGGCGATATCCATCCCCAGAGGCTTCAGGGGCGTGATCTTGAATTGCTCGATTGGGCTTGCCACTGCGCGTTATTTCCCCTGACCCTCGGATCCTAACCCTCGGATCCCTGACCCGCGTTCGCTCAAACCCGCTTGTCGTCGTCGAGATCGTCCTTGACGGACGGAAGCGACGACGGCGTGCGCTCGCGCATGGCGGATCTGACAATGTTCAGAATGCCCGCAGAGGCCCCAAGCAGGAAGAACAGGATGAAGAACCACGGCTTGTTCAAGCCGAGCCAACGATCCAGAAAGTAGCCGATCGCGCTTCCGACAATGATGCCGCCGATAAGCTCGGCTGCAACCCGCCACGCGCGGCCCATGGCAGCTCCATGATCGGAGCGCCCGGAGCCGGCCCGGTGCGGAGATTGCGCCTCCTCGAGCTTGCGCCCGAGTTCGGAAGAGCGACGTCGGAAAGCTTCGCGCTCCTCCGGCGACATCTCGCCCCGCGGCTCCTGGTTGTCCCTGCCACCAGATGACATCGGAACCCCTTGCCTCGAAGCTGAACGCCACGGATTTGCCCGTTCATTCCGCGCCGCGATGCTTATTGAGGCCGCTTCTGAGTGTCAAGGCGGGCCGGCCGGTGGGTCGCTTCCATCCAGGGTGGCGAATGCGCGCAGGCCGCCTGCCTCGCACCTGAACGACTGCGGGTCCGGGAGCACCGCTCCACGGACCCGCGTTGATGCACAATCAAGCCGGGCTCAGGCGACGTCGAAGCGGTCGAGGTTCATCACCCGGGCGAAGGCCGCGACGAAATCGGCGACGAAGCGCTTCTGATTGTCGTCCTGGGCATAGACCTCGGCCAACGCACGCAACTGCGAGTTGGAGCCGAACACGAGATCAGCGCGGCTGGCCGTCCACTTGACGGCGCCAGACTTTCGATCGCGGCCCTCGAACTCAGTCGCTGCCTCCGACGTCGGCGTCCACGCCGTGCCCATGTCGAGCAGGTTGGCGAAGACGTCGTTGGTCAGCGTCTCCGGCCGGGTTGTCAGGACGCCCGTCTTGGACCCGCCGACCGTTGCACCGAGCGCGCGCAGGCCGCCGACCAGCGCCGTCATCTCGGGCGCGCTGAGCGTCATCAGTTGCGCCCGGTCGACGAGCGCCTCCTCGGCCACCCGCATGTCGCCGTTCTTCTGGTAGTTGCGGAAGCCGTCCGTCACCGGTTCCAGCGGCGCGAACGAGGCCGCATCGGTCTGGGCTTGCGTGGCGTCCGTCCGGCCCGGCGAGAAGGGCACTTTCACATCGTGCCCAGCCTTCTTGGCGGCAGCCTCGACGGCCGCGCCGCCGCCGAGCACGATCAGATCGGCAAGCGACACCTTCTTGCCGCCCGAGGCCGCGCCGTCGAACTCCTTCTGGACGGCCTCCAGCTTAGCCAGCACCTTCGCAAGCTCGGCCGGCTGGTTGACCTCCCAGTCCTTCTGCGGGCTCAGACGAATGCGCGCGCCGTTGGCGCCGCCGCGCTTGTCGGAGTCGCGATAGGTCGAGGCGGACGCCCAGGCCGTCGTGACCAGCTGCGCAATCGAGAGCCCGGAGCCGACCAGCTTGGCCTTCAGGGACGCGATGTCGGCGTCGTCGATCAGCTTGTGGTCGACCGCCGGCACCGGGTCTTGCCAGATCAGCACCTCCTTGGGCACCTCGGGCCCGAGGTAGCGCACGCGTGGCCCCATGTCGCGATGCAGGAGCTTGAACCAGGCGCGTGCAAAGGCATCGGCGAACTGGGCCGGGTTCTGGTGGAAGCGTCGCGAGATCGGCTCGTAGGCTGAATCAAACCGCAACGAGAGGTCCGCCGTCGTCATCATCGGCGGGTGCTTCCTTGCGGGGTCGTGGGCGTCCGGGATCATGTGTTCGGGCTTGGTGTTCTTCGGATGCCACTGCCAGGCCCCGGCCGGGCTCTTCGTCACCGCCCACTCGTAGCCAAACAGCATGTCGAAGTAGCCGTTGTCCCACTTGGTCGGGTTCGGCTTCCACGCGCCTTCCATGCCGCTGGTGATGGTGTCGCCGCCCTTGCCGCTGCCGTGCTTCGACAGCCAGCCGAAGCCCTGCGCCTCGATCGGCGCGCCCTCGGGCTCGCGGCCACAGTTGGAGTCGGGCGCGGCCCCATGCGCCTTGCCGAAGGTGTGGCCGCCGGCGACCAGCGCGACCGTCTCCTCGTCGTTCATCGCCATGCGCGCGAAGGTCTCGCGCACGTCACGGCCGGAGGCGACCGGATCGGGATTGCCGTCCGGCCCTTGCGGGTTGACGTAGATGAGGCCCATCTGCACCGCACCCAGCGGGCTCGCGAGCTGGCGATCGCCCGAATAGCGGCTGTTGGGCTTGTCGCTGGTCGCGAGCCACTCGGTCTCTGCTCCCCAGTAGATGTCCCCACCCGGCTCCCAGGTGTCGACGCGCCCGCCGCCGAAGCCGAAGGTCATAGCCCCCATCGACTCGATCGCCGCGTTGCCCGCGAGCAGCATCAGGTCGGCCCAGGAGATCTTGTTGCCGTACTTCTTCTTGATCGGCCACAGCAACCGGCGCGCCTTGTCGAGGTTGCCGTTGTCGGGCCAGCTGTTGAGCGGGGCGAAGCGCTGCCCGCCGGTCGCGCCGCCGCCGCGGCCATCGGCCGTGCGGTAGGTGCCCGCGCTATGCCAGGCCATGCGGATGAACAGGCCGCCGTAGTGGCCCCAGTCGGCCGGCCACCACGCCTGCGACGACGTCATCAAGGCGTAGAGATCCTTCTTCAGGGCCGGGTAGTCGAGCGACTTGAACTCCTGGGCATAGTTGAACGTCTTTCCCATCGGATTTGAGCGCGCCGAGTGCTGGTGCAGGACGCTCAGGTTGAGCTGGTTGGGCCACCAGTCGCGGTTCGAGCGGGTGCCGTGGATCATCGGCTTCAGCTGCGCCGCCGCAAACGGACATTTGGCTTCAGACATGCGTGCCTCCTCGAGTGGGTTGAATTTCGCTTCGGTCCGCGCCCTGGTCCGGTTTCGTGGCGATCCTATAGAGGGCATGCAGGACAGCGCAACGGTCGCCTTGGCCGCGGAGGACAATGCAAGATGGCGTCCGCATCACCCCGGCATCGAACGCGCCCAGCCCTCGCAGCCCCAGTCGCGACGCTCAAGTCGACAAAGTAGAGTGTGACGATAGTCGAAGATGCCCGGAATGAATGGATTTCTCGGTGTCGCGGCGGTCATCCGAAGCCATTGAGACAGCTGAACCATGGGTCCTCGGGACAAGCCCGAGGATGACACCAGTTAGGTCGTCGTCCGACCGCTCCGGGTCAAAAGCGGAACTGCTCGGCGATGATGCGCTCGGCGAGGCCGTGGTCACTGTCGAACATCATCAGCAGCTCGACGTCGCGCGCCGCCTCGATGCGGATATGGTGCACCGTGCGCGTTTCGACGTGGTCGGCGACCGCGCTCACCGGGCGCTTCTCGGCCTCCAGCACTTCGATCTCGATGACGGCGGTGTCGGGCAGCAGCGCTCCGCGCCAGCGCCGCGGCCGGAACGGACTGATCGGCGTCAAGGCGAGCAGGCGCGCGTTGATCGGCAGGATCGGGCCGTGCGCCGACAGGTTGTAGGCCGTCGAGCCCGCGGGCGTGGCGACCAGCACGCCGTCGCAGATCATCTCGTCGAGCCGCTGCAGCCCGTCGACGCAGATCCGAAGTTTCGCCGCCTGGTAAGTCTGGCGGAACACCGACACCTCGTTGATGGCGAGACTCTGGTGGCGGCGGCCGTCGCGGCCGACGGCCGTCATCGACAGCGGATGAATGCGTTGTATCTCGGCCTTGGCGAGCCGCGCGGCGAGGTCGTTCTCCCGATAGTCGTTCATCAGGAAACCGACCGAGCCGCGGTTCATGCCGTAGATCGGGATCTTCGCGTGCATGTGCTTGTGCAACGTCTGCAGCATCAGGCCATCGCCGCCGAGCGCCACGATCACCTGCGCGCTCTTCGGGGGGGCGTTGCCGTAAAGACCGGTCAACCGCTTCAGCGCCGCGCGCGCCTCCGCCGCATCGCTCGCGACGAACGCGATCTTCTCGAACTTGACCGCCGATTTTGGCATACTCGGTCTGTACCGCCCCGACTCGCCGGCGGGGACCCCGCGCGGAACAGGGAAGCTCGCCCAAGTGCCGGAAAACAGCAAGCCCGGAAGCGGAAATCCATCTGTTCCCGGAGCACAGCGGCCCGAACAGGACCCCGAGGTGGTGCTGATCTATGCGACGTTTCCCTCTGCGGCCGAGGCCTGCCGCATCGGCAGCGCGCTGGTCGAGCGCAGGTTAGCTGCCTGCGTCAACGTGCTGGCGCCGATCACCTCGATCTACGTCTGGGAGGGCAAGCTCCGTCGTGACACCGAGGTGGCAGCGATCATCAAGACGCGGGCGCCCCTCGCCAACCGGGTGATCGCCGAAGCAAAGGCGATGCATCCCTATGCCAACCCGGCGTTCGTGGTACTGTCGGCGGTCGGCGGCTCAGCTGAGTTCCTCGCCTGGATCAAAGCCGCGACGGCAACGCCTGGCTAGCGGCGCTCGGGTCCTGTCGCGTCGAGATCACCCGAGCCTTGCCGGCTTGAAGCCGAGGATGCGCTCGAAGCGTTCGGAGTACTTCGGCCACGCTTCCGTGTTGACGAGCCGCGGCGGCACCTTGCCCTCGAAGATCTCGATCCACTGGTCGGCCGAGAAGATCGCCACGTTGTCCTGCGACTCGATTGTCGCGCCTGCGCTGTGGGGCGTAAGAATCACGTTGTCGAACGCCATCAGCGGGTGGTCGAGGGGCGGGGGCTCATCGAGGAACACGTCGATGCCGGCGCCCGCGATCTTCTTCTCGGCCAGACTGCGCGCAAGGTCCGCCTCGACGTAGGTGCCGCCGCGCGAGGTGTTGATGAAATACGACGTCGGCTTCATCAGCGCGAGCTGGTCGTAGCCGACGAGCCCGAACGTCTCCTTGGTGCGCGGCGTATGCATCGTCACGTAGTCGGCGCGGCGCATCAACTCGGCCAACTCGACCTTTTCGGCGCCCTTCGCGGCAAGCTGCTCCTTGGTCATGTACGGATCGTAGGCCAGCACCGTCATGCGGAAGAGGCCTTTGCACAGCTCGGCGACGCGGCCCCCGATGTTGCCGCAGCCAATGATGCCGACCGTGCGCCCGAGCAGATCGTTGCCCGTGAAGAGGAAGCGGTCGACGTTGGCGGTCTTTCGCATGTGCCGGTCGGCCAGCATGATCTTCTTCGACAAGGCCAGCATCAGCCCCATCGCGTGCTCCGCGACCGCTTCCTTGTTGGCGCCCGACTGGTTGCACACGATAATGCCGGCCGCCGTCGCTGCTTCGACGTCGATGACGTCGTAGCCAGCCCCCAGCGAGCAAACAGCGAGCAGGTTCGGCGACTTGGCGAACAGCCGGGCGTCCGGCACCCACGGCTCGCGCGTCTCGGTGCGCGCGGAGGCATGATAGCCGTGCGCCTTCGCCATCTGCTCCCAAGTCTCGGGCATGCCGTCCACGAGGTCGCGGCGGAACAGGTCGATGTCGCTGCGCTTGGCGCGCACGTTCGCGGCCGTCGCATCCATGCGAGGATGGAAATAGATCACGCGCTTGATGTTGGTGGCGGCCATGGGACAGGCTCCTCGCGAAAATGAGTCAAGTCTTCCTAGCGAGGATCTTTCGACGGCGCCAACACAACGTGATGCGCCCTGTCTAGGGTCTCATGCGACCGCGATCCATGACCACGCGCAACAGCCAACCCTTCGGACGTGCCATTTGATGAGGGCCAAGAACTCTTACAAGCAGGATTGTGCGCGAGCCGCACACGTCCGGCTTGTCCGCTACCGATGAGCAGCGAGGACTCTCGTCACTCCGGTGACGCATTATGCCCCGCAGGGACCGCTCGACAAGCTGACGGTCGTCATCCTCGGGCTTGTCCCGAGGACCCATTTCTCAGCCTGCGCAATTCGACAGATCGGAGAGCGTCGACAGCCGAGAATGACTGGATGCGAACGGAAATCGCGGAGTCGCGGTGGTCAGCCGAAACCCTTCAGATTGCTTCACCATGGGTCCTCGGGACA
>JANOJW010000490.1:0-1597 GCA_031418955.1 Hyphomicrobiales bacterium
TGACACGGACGCCGCCGAGTGAGCCATTGAAGCCGTCGACGGGAGCCGCTGTCCGCAATCACCGGAACGCTGTCCGCGATCGATCGGATTCACTGTCCGCAATCAATCGGAATCCCTGTCCGCAATCGCCGGAATCCGCAGCGACACCGAACTGGGCGAGGCCTGTCGCGACCGTGCGCCGTATGTCGTGGATGGTCCACTCCGTCACTTGTGACGTCTTATCGAACCGCATCTTCGCCCGCGTGAACCCGGAGATCGCATTGGTGTCGTTGTTACGGGCAGGGAAGACGCGTTCGTCGCTGAGCCGGGGCACCGATCTGAGAATGGCCATGGCCGCGTCCGAAAGCGGCAGTACATGCTCGCGGTTGTTCTTGGCGAGCGTCGCCGGAATCGTCCAGGTCTTGCGCTTGTCGTCGATCTGGCCCCACCGCATTTCGGTCACCTCGCCGCGACGCTGGCCGGTAAGCACGAGCAGTTTGCCCATGTATCCGAACGGGTAGCCCTCGGCCTCGAACGATCGCCAGACTCTGGCCAACTCGTCGTCGGTCAGGACGCGACTGCGTGAGACGTGCTTGGCCGGCTTGCGGACTTTCAAACACGGTGAGACCGACAGCATGTCGCGGTCGACACACCAGCGGAACAGCGTCTTGATGACTCCGAGCGCGTGATTGGCTTCGCTCGGCGTGCCGTCGTCCATCAGCTTGTCGATGACGGCGTTGATATGGGTTGGCTGGATGTCGCGAATATCGCGCTTACCCCATTGGCTCACGAAATGCTTCTTGAGCTCGCGCTCGCTTTCCCGCGCGGTGCTCGGCTTGTTGTGCACCTTGCAGTGGCGCGTGACGTAGTCATCGACGACGACGTCGAACTGGTAGCTGGCGTCGTCACGCTTCTCGGCCTCGAGCATCGGATCGGTGCCGCCGTTCACTTGGCGTAACGCGGCGGTTGCCTTATCGCGCGCATCAGCCAGCGAGAGCACCGGATAGCGACCGAGGGTCAGCCGCCGGGATCGGCCGCGATGACGGTACATCAGCATGAACGTCTTGGTGCCGGCCTTGGACACCCGCATGCCGAAACCGGGGATGCGCTCGTCCCAGACCTCGATGCGGTCTTCGCCGTCGGAGGTCAATTTGCGGAGCATCATGTCAGAGAAAAGTTGCGCCATGTTCAGGTTTTCTGCTACCCAGGATTTGCTATCCAAACTGCTACCCAAGAGGTCGTGGGAGCGGTTTTCTGAAGGGTCGAATGAGCGCTACCCACGCCGGACTGATGGTCCTATGGGTAGCACATGGGAAGCAAAAAGGCGAGAGTAGGCAGGTTCTTAGGTGTGTCAGCTCGTTCACGTAGCGCGCTGACGAACGAGCCCAAAAATCCTAGTTCATGTTCTGTGCTTTTTCGCTATTTGTTCACGGTCAAAGCCGCTCATAACCTGAAGGTCGTTGGTTCAAATCCAGCCCCGTGATTTGAACCAACAACGGGCAACCCCAGTGTTTTCGGCCTTTCGACCCGCAACCAACCACACGGATCGCTTAATACTTAAGCAAAATCAACAACTTAAACCGCTGGTTCAAATCAGTGACGGCAACACCCGCAACCA
>JANOJW010000491.1:0-15172 GCA_031418955.1 Hyphomicrobiales bacterium
GGTGGGCGGCGAGCAGCTGCTCGAGCTTGGCGAGGCTCTCACGCGCCTTGACGAAGCCTCGCCAGTGACCGAGCGCCTGCTCGACGGGGGCGAGCGCCCGACCGAAAATGATGGTCGCGGCCACGATCGTTCCGGCGGAGATCTCTCCCTTGATGGCGAGCCAGGCGCCGATGGCCAGCATCATCGACTGCAACAGCAGCCGCAGCGCCTTCGACAGCGAGGAGAGCGAGCCCAGGCGGTCGGCCGCCAGCACCTGCCAGGCGAGCGACAGTCCGTTGGCCTTCTGCCATCGGGCTCGCACGGCGCTCAGCATGCCGAGCGCCTGGATGGCCTCGGCATTGCGCTGCGTCGCCTCTGCAAGCTCGAGGCTCTTCGCCGCCGCCTTGCCGGCTTCCATCAGCGGGGCGCGGCTGCGCACTTCGCTCGCCCACGCGATCACGACCAGCACCACGGCGCCGATCACCGAGGCGATGCCGAGCGTCCAGTGCAGCAGGAACACGACGAGGAGATAGAGCGGCGTCCACGGCGCATCGAAGAAAGCGAGCGGTCCGGGGCCAGCGATGAACTGGCGCAAGCCATCGAGCTCACGCAGCGCCACCATCGACGAGCCCGGCGCCTGCAGGCTGCGCTTCAGTGCCGCCTGGAACACACGGTCGCCGATCCGTCGGTCGACCTCGATTCCGACGCGCACGATGACACGCGAGCGCACCATCTCGAGCAGTCCGATCACCCCGTAAACGGCGGCGGTGAGCACCGACAAGGCGACCAGCGTCGACATCGAGCCCGACGCCATCACGCGGTCGTAGACCTGCAACATGAACAGCGGACCAGCCAGCATCAGCACGTTGATCACGAGGCTGAACAGGCCGGCCGCGATAAAGGCTTGGCGGCTTGCCGCGATTGCCCCCATCAACTCGCCGCCGTTGCGGATCGAGAAGGCAGGCAGCGGCGGCGCCGACGGCTCGACGACGATGCGCGGTGGCCGTGCGGCAGGTGCAGTCACGATGGCCGCCGGCGCGTCGGGCTTGCCGGCGACGAACGCGGTCAGCCGGGCAGCCGTCGATGCCGGCAGATGGCGCATTGCAGCTTCGGACACACCCATGGACGCTTGCAGTTGCTCGCCGGCCACCGGCGCAGGCGCAGCGCGCGGCTCGGTCGTTGTGTCCGAGGTGCCTGGCGTGCGCTTCGCCGCCGCCACTGCCGCATCGTGCTCGTCCCTCACGTGACGAAGGTGCTCGAGGATGCGATCGAGCTGCTCGGGTTCCGAATACTCGGCCCGATCGACCTCGGCAGCTGGACTGGGCGAACGCGACACGAGGGCTCACTTCGGCTTCGACACGACAACTGAGGGCCCCGCTGGCGATGCCACGGAGTCACACTCACATATCAATCGAAGACGGTGAGCATTCCCTTAAAGGCATTCGGCCTTGCGGTCGCACCGGCAGAGGTTCAGTCTCGGCCAACAGGTCAGCGGTTAAGGCTTCGTTAGCCATTTCTGGTGTTTCTTGACGCCCAAGCGAGCAAGTGTTCCGCTCGCCTGTATCGAGGAGTATCGAGTTCCATGCGTCTAAAAAGTCTGTTGGCTGCCGCTTTCGCCCTCGTGTGCGTCAGCCTCGCCGCCCCCACCGATGCCCAAGCCTTCGGCGACCGCGAGCGTGCGCCCGCCGGCTGGGGCCATGCCCGCACAATCAATCACTGGGTGTACTACCCGCGCTATCGCCACAACTATCATGTGGACCCGTACGCATATCAGCACAGCCCGCGCGGTTACTACCCCTACTACAATGCTGGCTATTGGAAGTCGGCGCACGACCTGAAGGCCCGCAAGAACAAGCACTACAATAGCTGGAACGTGCAGGCGCCGCGCTACAAGTACCACCCGAGCTGGGGCGCTCCCAAGCATTGGCACCATCACGAGTGGCACAAAGAGAACCACGGCTTCCACCACCGCTGGCATTGGTGAGCTGGCGGAACGGGGTCGGCGCCACGGATCGATCGGTCCGACCCCACTGCCCGGTCTTTTTCTCGCGTTGAAGTACTTTTTCTCGCGCTGAATTATTGCCTTGAGCCCGCCCCATTGCACATGTTCATCGTGCATTCAGGCAGGTTGCGCACTTATTGGCGGCCAGCAAGGCACGCGGGCGCTTTGCCGATCGATCAATCGTGGGCTGCCGCAGCAGCGGCGAACTAGGGACGACCGACATGATCAACAAGCTGAAGTACATGGGGCTAGCGCTGGCGCTTGCAGCGACCGCCTCGATTGCCACGGCCCCTGAGGCCGAGGCGCGGCGCGGCGGCCGGACGGCTGGCGTCATAGCCGGCACCATCATCGGCCTCGGCGTGCTGGGCGCCTACGCTCACTCACGCGACCGCGGCTATTCCCGCTCGTGTTATCCGGGTCGCCAGCGCTGCGACGTGGTCGGCCAGCGCTGCTGGTACAATCGCTACGGCGAGTACACCTGCAAGGACGACGTGCGCTGCTATCGCCCGCAATACTGCGACTGACACGCTCTCGCGGATCACTGCGCACGATGGCGCCGAATCTCGATGGTTCGGCGCCATCACTGTTTTCGGCTCGCACATGAACTGGCCCGCCCCTTGCTAACTCCCAGGTAACCAATCCCAGGGAGCCGACCCCATGCCGCTCGACCGCCGCGCGCTCGTCGCGACCGGCCTCGCCATTGCCGCCATGTGGCCGGGCGTCGCGTCAGCCCAGCGGGCGCGCCGGAAAGAGGCACGGGACACCATCGTGCCAGCCCGGAACGCTGCCGCCGCCGAAATCGGCCTCTTTCCAGACAGCACCGCCGATCAATCGCGCGCTCTGCAAGCCGCCATCGACCGCTCGGCCGAGCGCGGTGCGATTCTGACGCTGCCGCCGGGCCGCATCCTCGCGCGCGAGATCAAGCTGCGGCCCCGCACCGTGATCGCCGGCCATCCCGGCCGCAGCGTCATCGCTCTTTCAGCACCCGGCCGGCTGCTGACGGCGCATGCCGCGCATGGCGCGCGCCTGTCGGGCATCACCCTCGACGGCAACGGCCACCAGTTGCCCGACGTCGACCGCGCCGGCTTGCTCACCGCAGACGTGACGCGCGACCTCGTGCTCGAAGATCTCGTGGTAATGCGCAGCACCGCGCATGGCTTGTTGCTGACCGGCAGCGGCGGACGCATCACCGCCTGCCGCCTCGGCGGCATCGCCGCCGCCGGCATCTTCTCCATCGACGCCACAGGTCTCGAGATCGTGCACAATCAAGTCGCCGATTGCGCCAACAACGGCATCCTGGTGTGGCGCACGAAAGCCGGTGAGGACGGCACCATCGTCTCCGGCAACCGCATCGAGAGGATACGCGCCGAGAACGGCGGCAGCGGCCAGAACGGCAACGGCGTCAACGTCTATCGCGCCGGCAACGTGCTGGTCTCTGGCAACCGCATTACCGACTGCGCCTACACGGCGATCCGGGGCAACGCGGCATCCAACATCCAGATGGTCGGCAATTCCTGCTCGCGCCTGGGCGAAGTCGCGCTCTACGCCGAGTTCGGCTTCGAGGGCGCGTTGATCGCCTCCAACCTCGTCGAGAGCGCCGCCACCGGCATCTCGGTGACCAACTTCAACGAGGGCGGTCGCCTCGCCGTTGTGCATGGCAACCTGATCCGCAACCTCGTGCGTCGCGAGCACGAGCCCGAGGACAAGCGCGGCGAAGGCATCGCCGTCGAGGCCGACGCAATCGTCACCGGCAACACGATCGAGAATGCGCCGACCGCCGGCATCGTACTCGGCTGGGGCCGCTACATGCGCGACGTCTCCGCCACCGCCAACGTGATCCGCAACACCCGTGTCGGCATCATGGTGACGCGCGATCCCTCAGCCGGCACCGCGCTGATCGCCCAGAACCTGATCTCGGGCGCCAAGGAAGGCGGCGTGCGGCTGATGGACAAGGGCGTGCTCACAGGCCCCGACCTCGCGCGCCAGGCGCCGGCCGCGGGGCGGTTGACCGTATCGGGCAATGTCGTCACGGACGCGTCGGGCTGAGCCGTTCAGTCATGTTGATCCACCGCGCCAACAGGATTCGGAGTTCGCCAGCATGACTCAGCAGCCCGTCTCACCCCCGCTTGGCACTACGGCCGACGACGGCGGCTACGTGCGGCGCCTCGTCGTCCTGTTCGGGCTCGTCTACTTCGCGCAAGGCCTCTGCCAACATGGCGGCGTGGTAGCCCAACCACTGCAGTTCTACTTCAAGGAGGCGCTCGGCCTCGACCCGGCGCAGACCACCGAGTACCTTGCGGTCCTCACCATCCCCTGGACGATCAAGCCGCTCTACGGTCTCGTCAGCGACTTTTTTCCGCTGCTAGGGTTTCGCCGCAAGACCTGGCTGCTACTGACCAACCTGATCGCGGCATCGGGCTTTCTCTGGCTCACCGGCGTGACCGCACCCACAGCCGTCGTCTCGGCTCTGATGCTGACAGCGTTCGGAACCGCCGCCTCCGACGTCATCATCGACGCCCTGATGGTCGAGAGCGGCAAGCGCAGTGGCGAGACCGCGACGTTCCAGAGCGTACAGTGGCTCTGGATCAGCCTCGCCTCGATCGTCAGCGCCCTCGTCGGCGGCCTCCTGTGCACGGTCTTCGTGCCGGCGCAGGCCCTGCATATCGCAGCGATGATTTCGCTTGCTGCGCCACTCGCAGTCGCCGTCGCGAGTTGGTTGATCGTGCGCGAGGACAAGGCGGCGATCAACATGGTCGAGATGCGCGCGACGTGGTCAGCCGTGCGCGAGACCTTTCGCTCGCGCACGCTCTGGGCGGTGATCGCCTTCATCGCCTTCTGGAACTTCAGTCCGGGCTTCGGGACGCCCTGGTACTATCATCAGACCGACACGCTGAAGTTCTCGCAAGGCTTCATCGGCGTGATCAGCGCCGTCGAGGCGGGAGGCGGTGTGCTCGGCGCGCTGGCGTACTGGCGCTATCTCGCGCGTGCCCCGATCAAGCGGCAGCTCTCTCTCGGCATCTGGGCGGGCGTCATCGGCACGCTGCTGTACATCACGCTCGTTCAACCGACGCCGATCAGCAAGGTCATTGCCGTGGCCGTCGGCATCCTCTTCGGCGCGGCCGCCATGATCGCAACGCTGTCGACCCTGACGCTGGCGGCCAAGGCCTGTCCGCCGAAGTCGGAAGGGTTCACGTTCGCCGCTCTGATGTCACTCAACAACGCCGTCGCCCAGGTCGCCCAGATTATCGGCGCGCGCCTCTACACCGACTGGCTCAACAAGTCGATGCTACCGTTGATCCTGATCTCGGCCGCATTCACGTTCGCCTGCTTTCTGGTGCTGCCGATCCTGCGCGGCGCCCACCTCGACGCCGGCAGCGAATCACCCCGCTGACGCGATTTTATCTCGACCGTGCCGGGATTTCATCGGACATTGCGTAGGGGGGAGTATCGGCCATCGCAAGCCGGAGTGCTCCGAATGATCCATCGTCGACTGTGTGCCCTGCTGCTCGGTTGGGCACTGCTGCCGGGCATCAGCTTTGGTGCCGCGCAGCCGGCTCGCGCCGAGACCGAGGTCGACTTGCTGCTGGTGTTGGCGGCCGATATCTCGCGTAGCCTCGATCAGCGCAAGTTCCAGCTGCAGCGCGAAGGCTACGCGACCGCGCTCACCAACCCGAAGGTGATCCAGGCCATCCAATCGGTACCGACCGGCCGGATTGCCATCTGCTTCGTCGAGTGGTCGGGCCACACTGCCCAGGCCGTGATCGTGGACTGGACGGTGGTCGGCAATCTCGATCAAGCGCGACTGCTGGCTGAGCGGATTCGCGCCGCCCCGCGCCTGTTCGCCGAGCGCACCGCGATCGGCTCGGCGATCGACTATTCCGTCGCCCAGTTCGACAAGAGCCCGTTCAAGGCCAGCCGCCGGATCATCGACGTCTCGGGCGACGGCACCAGCAACGTCGGCCGCGACGTCCGGGCCGCCCGCGACGAGGCCGTCGCCAAGGGCATCACCATCAACGGGCTCGCGATCCTCTCGGAAGTTCCGCTGCCGTCGAACCCCCAGCACACGCACCCACCGGGAGGCCTCCTCAAATACTACCAGGACAACGTGATCGGCGGCGAAGGCGCCTTCGCGCTTGCCGCCGACAACCACGAGACCTTCGGCCAGCTGATTCTGAACAAGCTCGTCAAGGAGATCGCGCTCGGCCCCACATCGATCCTACCGCAATGACTCGATCTGCAAGTTCGCCGTTTGAACCCATCTCGCGTTCGGACTAGGCTCAGGCCTCATCCAAACAACCTGCCGAGTGGGAAGCGACGACATGGCCGATCAGATGAACGGGGCCGAGAGCCTGGTGCGCACATTGCTCGCGGGCGGCGTCGACGTGTGCTTCACCAATCCCGGCACGTCGGAGATGCATTTCGTCGCCGCCCTCGACAAGGTGCCGGGCATGCGCTGCGTGCTGGGCCTGTTCGAAGGCGTGGTGACGGGCGCGGCCGACGGCTACTACCGCATGCTCGGCAAGCCGGCCTCGACGCTGCTGCATCTGGGCCCTGGCCTCGCCAATGGCTTAGCCAACCTGCACAACGCCAAGAAGGCCAACTCCGGCATCGTCAACATCATCGGCGAGCACGCGACCTACCACATCGCCCACGACGCACCGCTCACCTCCGACATCGAAGGCGTGGCGCGGCCGATGTCGCACTGGGTGAAGACGTCGCCCAACTCGCGCACCATCGCTGCCGACGGCGCGCTCGCCATCGAGGCAGCCAACGTCGGGCCCGGCCAGATCGCTTCGCTGATCCTTCCCGCCGACACCGCCTGGGGTCCAGCCGACGGCATCGCCGAGACGCGCGCGCCCGCTCCACGCCCGACGGTGTCCGCCGATGCCGTCAAGGCCGCCGCAAAAATGCTGACCAGCGGCCGCCCCGCCACACTGCTGATGGGCGGCGTCCGCGCGCTGAATGCCCGCTCGCTCGAGCTTGCCGGCCGCATCGCCGCCAAGACTGGCTGCGGCATCCTCACCGAGGGCGCCAACACGCGGCTCGAGCGGGGTGCTGGCCGCGTGCAAGTGCTTCGCATTCCCTACGTCGTCGAGCAGGCGCTCGCCGTCATGAAGAAGGCCGGCGACGTCGTGCTCGTCGGCTCCAAGGAGCCAGTCGCCTTCTTCGCCTATCCCAACAAGCCGAGCCTGCTGATGGCCGAGGGCGCCAGGTCGACCAAGCTCGCCGGCCTCGAGGACGACATCGAGGCCGCACTCCAGGCCCTCGCCGACGAACTCGGCGCGACGAAATCGGCGCCAGCCAACGTGGCAGCGCCTCGCCGTCCTGCCTTGCCCACCGGCACGATCTCCCCGCCGTCGATCGCAGCCGTTCTCGGCGCCAAGATCCCCGAGCACTGCATCGTCGTCGACGAGAGCGTCACAACGGGGCGCGAGTTCTTCCCCGAGACCGCCGGCGCGCCGCCGCACGACTGGATCAACAACCGCGGCGGCTCGATCGGCTACGGCCTCCCCGTGGCGATCGGCGCGGCCATCGCCTGCCCCGACCGCAAGGTGCTCGCCATGATCGGCGACGGCAGCGCCATGTATACCGTGCAGGCGCTGTGGACGATGGCGCGGGAAAACCTCGACGTCACCACGATGATCTTCGCGAACGGGTCCTACAACATCCTGCGCGGGGAACTCACCAACGTCGGTGTGCGCAATCCGGGCCCGCGTGCGATCGACATGCTGACGCTGAACCGGCCCGACCTCGACTGGGTGTCGATGGCGCGCGGCATGGGCGTCGACGGCATCAAGGTGACGACCAACGAGCAGCTCGCGAAGGCGCTCGACGCGGGCCTCGACACCAAGGGGCCGTATCTGATCCAGGTGATGCTCTGAGAGTTCGAGAGGCGAGGACCACATCATGCGCGATATCAAGGGTAAGATCGCCTGGGTGACGGGCGCCGGCACCGGCATCGGCGAGGCGGCAGCCAAGGGGCTCGCCGCGGAAGGCGCGATCGTCATTCTCACCGGCCGGCGTAAGGAGCCGCTGGAGAAGGTCGCAGCCGTCATCAAGCAGGCCGGCGGCAAGGCCGTCGTGCACTCGGGCGATCTGGGCAAGGCGGCGATCGTCGCCCGCATCGCCGAGGCCATCAAGACGGAGTTTGGCCGCCTCGACATCGTCGTCAACAACGCCGGCACCAACGTGCCGAACCGCTGGTGGCGCGACCTGACGACCGAGGGCATCGACACGCTGATCGCCGGCAACTTCCAAAGCGCGATCTATGTGACCCACGCCGTCCTTCCGATTATGCGCGCGCAAGGCGAAGGCCAGCTGATCCACACCTCGTCGATGGCCGGCCGCAACATCGGCATGGTGTCGGGGCCGATCTATACCGCCTCCAAGCACGGTGTCGTCGCCATGAGCCACACCATCAATCTCGAGGAGTGCCAGAACGGCATCCGCTCGACCGTGGTGCTGCCCGGCGAGGTGGCGACCGAGATCATGCAGTTCCGCGACCCGCCGGAGCTGCCCGAGACGCTGGCGAAGATGGTGCAGCCCGACGACATGGCCGCTGTCATCGTGTTCGTGGCAAAGCAACCGGTGCATGTGTGCATCAACGAGATGTGGGTCACGCCGACCCACAACCGCGGCTACATCGCGATGGTTAAAGGCCGCCAGGCCCAATGGGACGAAGCGCGGGCGAAGGACAAGAAGGGCTGAAGGACTCTCGACAGTCGAGCACGTCGAGTGCGTGCCCGCTCCTCAGTACGTCGCGAACATGCGGCGGATCTCGGCAGGATCCTTCGTCTTGGTCAGGGCGAGCGCCAGCAGGATGCGCGCCTTTTGTGGGTTGAGATTGTCGGCTGTGATGAAGCCCGCGCTGACGATCTTGCTCGCCGGAAACGTGCGCCCCGATCCCGCCCGCGACGACACCACCACCGTCACGCCGGCGGCGACCGCCTCCTTGCAGGCCTCGACCTCGGCCGGCGTCATCAGGCCGGGCGCAAAGGCCGCAGCGACGACACCCTTGGCGCCGGCCTTCACGAACGCGCGCGTCGCCGCCCCGTCGTTGCCAGCGTAGGAATAGGCGATGTCGACACGCGGTAGCGCGTCGAGCGTGCGGATGTCGAACTCGGTGCCCGGCGCAACCTTGCGGACCGGCCGGCGATAGTAGTTGATCGAATCGCCGTCGGCGTGGCCGAGCGCGCCGAAGTCGGGCGAGCGGAACGTCTGCAGCCGCGCCGTCGAGGTCTTGGTCACCTCGCGCGCGGCCTGGATCTCGTCGTTGAGACAGACCAGCACGCCGAGCCCGCGAGAGGCTGGATGCGCCGCCGTGCGCACCGCGTTGACGAGATTGAGCCCTGCGTCGGTCGACAGCGCGCTCGCCGGCCGCTGCGCGCCGACGACGACAATCGGGATGTCAACCTTAGCGGTCAGGTTCAGCGCGTACGCCGTCTCCTCGAGCGTGGCGGTGCCGTGCAGCACGACAATGCCGGCGAGATCCTTGTGTGCGGCGGCGACCTTGTCGGCTTCGATCACCACCTGCTTCCACTCGGGGAACGACACCGCCGTCGACGGCACCGCCTTGAAGCGCACCGGAATGATCTCGGCCACCTGCCGCACCTCGGGAAACTTGTCGACCAGCTGATCGGCCTCGAGCATCTTGCCGGTGCTCGTGTATTCGAACAGATCGAGCGGCCCGATCGCCGACAGCGACGTGATGGTGCCGCCAGTCCCGATCACGGCGACTTTGGGGAGTGAGGGCATATGGCGGCTCCTGCGGAGATGATTGATCGCATGTTAGTCGCAGCCTCTGGACCTCACAAGGTGGAGGGGCGAGACAACACAAGGCTTGACGTTGGAGTTATACCGAAGTTATCTTAGTTTATCGATTTTATAGGTAACTTCACTAACTTTGGGTAAGATCGGTATACATGGACCCTGCTCGTAACCCCTTCGCACCCGGTGCCGGCAACCCGCCGCCGGAGCTCGCAGGCCGCCACGAGATCCTGCGCCAGGCGGAAATCGTGATCCAGCGGGCAATGCTCAACCGACATGCCAAGAGCTTCATGCTGGTCGGTCTCCGTGGCGTCGGCAAGACCGTACTTCTCAATCGCATTTGCCAGATGGCCGAAGCCCACGGCATGCGCTGGCACATGATCGAATCGCCCGAGGAAAAGCCCTTGCCTGAGCTGCTTGTGCCAGCGCTGCGGCGGCTTCTGCTAAGCCTCGACAATATCGCCAATGTCGGCGACGCGGTGCGGCGCGGTCTTCGCGTGCTGGCGAGCTTCGCCAAGAGTGTCAAGGTCAAGTACGAAGGTGTCGAGGTCGGCGTCGACGTCGAAAAGGGCGTTGCCGACAGCGGCGACCTCGAAAGCGATCTCGCCGACTTGTTCGTCGCCATTGGTGAGGCGGCGAAGGCTCGGCGCACCGCTGCGATGCTCGTGATCGACGAGTTGCAATACGTCGAGGAGAAGGCGCTCGGAGCCCTGGTGATGGCGATCCACAAAGTCAGCCAGCGTCAGCTTCCCGTCGTCCTGATCGCAGCCGGCCTCCCGCAGCTCGTCGGCAACATGGGCCGCTCGAAATCCTACGCCGAGCGCCTGTTTGACTTCCCCGAGGTCGGTGCGCTTGCCCACGCTGATGCGGTCACTGCCATCGCCGATCCGATCACGAAAGAGGGCGAGCGCATCGCCAAACCGGCAGTCGAGGAGATCATCGCCAAGACGGCAGGCTACCCGTTCTTCATTCAGGTCTGGGGCTATCACTGCTGGAACGAGACGACGCGCTCGCCCATCCGGTTACAGGACGTGCAGAAGGCCGGACCGAAAGTCATCCAGAATCTGGACGAGAGCTTCTTTCGCGTCCGCTTCGATCGACTGAAACCATCTGAGAAACGCTATCTCCGGGCCATGGCGGAACTCGGCCCAGGCCCACATCGCTCAGGCGAGGTCTCCGACGTGCTCTCGGTCAAGGTTCAGAGCGTGGCGCCGATCCGAAGCAGCCTGATCAAGAAGGGCATGATCTACAGCCCTTCACATGGTGACACGGCCTTCACTGTGCCGTTGTTCGATGAGTTCCTGAAGCGGCAGATGCCCACCCTCACCCGAGCTTCCTGATGCGGAAGTGCAACCCGCCCTTCGGCGTCAGCGTCACCGTGGCGTTGATGGGCGCGGGGTCGGGACCAACGTACTGGGGCTCGTAGTGGCGCAGCAGGATCGACATCGCCAGCGTGTTCTCGACCTGGCTCATGGCGCCGCCGATGCAGGAGCGTTTTCCCCCGCCGAACGGGATGTAGGTGTAGGGCCGCCGCTTCTTTGCGGCCTCGCCCATGAAGCGCTCCGGCTTGAACGTCTCCGGGTCCTCCCAGAAGCGCGGTGAATGATGCGTGCCGTAGGCGAATAGAACGATACGGTCGCCGACGCGGATGTTGCGCTCGCCGATCACGTCCTCCTTGGCGGCGACGCGCGCGAGCCCCCAGATCGGCGGATAGAGCCGCATCGTCTCCTGGATCACCGCGCGCGTGTAGGCGAGGCTGCCATAGTCGGCCAATGTCGGCTCGCGATCACCCAGAATCGTACGTCCCTCCTCGCGGATACGCGCGGCGATCTCGGGCTTGCGCGAGCATTCGTACAACGCCCAGGCGAGCGTGATCGCGGTGGTCTCGGTGCCAGCCCACAGGTACTGCTTCAGTTCGTCGATGGCTTGCTGCGCGTCGAACTCGGGGATCGACGGGTCGGCGACGGCCGCCTCGATCATCGTCAACAGCGTGCGCTCGCGCGCCTCGCGCGGGTCCGCGGCGAACACGGCTAGCGGCACGTCGGCCCACGCCTTCATCGCCTTGGCGGTCGGGTCCTCGGTGATCTCGAAATCGGCGTCGGAGACCTTCCTGGCACGCACGTCCTTGTGGTTCGTCACGTCGGTATACGTTTTCACATACTTGAAGATGACGTGCGGATTGAACGGCATGTCGCGGTCAAACAGCGCCTTGCAGATCATGTCGGCGGCGAGCGTCCATGTCTGCTCGACCATCTCGACCGTCTCGCCGGTCTGCGAGAGCTTCTCCCAGGTGTCCATTTTCGCGCGGATGGCGGCGAGGAAATACGGAATGTACTCGGCGAACATATCCGGGTGGAACGCCGGCTGCTGCGGCATGCGGATCTTTTGCCAGAGCGCGCCGTCGTGCGTGATCATGCTCTTGCCAAAGATCGGTTTGAGTCCGTCGAAATACTTGATGTAGTCGTCGGCCTTGGTCACCAGCACGCGCTTGAAGTGCTCGGGGTCGGACAGGAAGATCACGCGCTCCGAACCGATGCTCAGCGGAATGACGCCGCCATAGCGCTCCGACAGCCGCATCAGCATGGCCATCGGGTTTTCGGAATCACCTTTATGCAGCGCCGTGAGCTTGAACCAGATGCTGTCGCGATCGCCGAGCCCCTGGACATGGGACGGCGCAGCGGTGGCGGCGGGTTGGCTCATGGATCTCGCCTCACGCGGAATTCCTTGGACTTTTCCCCTCGTACAGCCGGAGGGCGCTCAAGTCCACGCACGCCCTGCCGCAGCCATCACCAGGGAGCGAACGTGGTAAACACAGAAAGCCAACGGGCGGCCCCGTCGAGCCGCCCGTTGAACACCGCGTGACTGGCGTGCCAGGTTACTTGCAGAGCTTGGCCTGCATCACGCACTCGAAGCCGAGGCCGCCCTTGCTGCATTTCGACTTCACGTTGCTGACCTGATAGCCCGGTGCCGTACCGATCTTGGCGCCCGACGACATGAACGAGGCCCAGGAACCCCAGTCCGTCGCCTGCAGCACCGCTTCCCAGGCCTGGAACATGGCGCCGTCCTGGGTGTTGTTGGTGCCCTGCGCGGCCTTGTTGACACAGGTTCCACCGCCCTTGCCCTTGGTCTGCGCCGCCGCTTCGCCCGTGAAGACGAAGGCCAGTCCCCCAACCGCCGCGACCGCAAGGCCCATCCGAATGACTGCGCGCATGATCTTGTCTCCTTCAGTGAACGAGTGAAATTTCGCTCGCCAGATTGCCCGACGGCTTGGTTAACGCCACCCCAAACTTGTCGCAGGCCCAGGGTTTCTCACGGTTTGCCGCGCCGACGTGGCGGCCACGCCGCATGTTCGGTGCCTGGCTTCAACCTCGCGCCGCCGGCACAGCGTTTGAGGCTGGCACTTCTCCCGGGCCATTCGCGACGCCGTACCGGGGCACAGTGCCAGGCTGAAGCCAAGCCTCCGATAAAGTCGGGAAAGTTCACACGCTCGGCTTTGATCTCAACCGATTGAAACGGCGGGGAATAATTCGTTGGTGGCTAGGGAACTTCAGATCAACCGTGATCGGGTGAAAGTACCCCGGTTTTCCGACGCGATCCGAGGATCGAGCTGGCTCCGATCTGGCTTTCAGCCGCGCGACAGACCACGCTTGTGTGGGGCACTCTGATCTGGATTATGATCTTCGTCTGGATCGGAAGTGCCGATCAGGCGAAAGGGTTGCGTCCATGGCGATCTACGATCATCGCATCGTTCATCATGGCAAGGGGCAGGCCGAGAGCGTTGGGGCGCACCTGGTCGGGCCCGGCGCCGCTGCGATCACCAAGGCAGGCGGACGCATGTTCGCCGTCTTCAGGCCAGTGATTGGCTTCACGGTCAACCACGTCATCGTGCTGACGGAGTGGCCTGACGAGCGAGCAGCACTGCAGTACGGCGCCGCAGTACTCGCGGGTCTCGACGGGTGTCGGTCGGTCGAGCACGACCTGTGGGAGGGCACGGTGCTGCCGAAGGCCGGCACCTCTCCCGCGCAGACTTCGGGCTACTACTCGCATCGCCTGTTCGACATTCGCCCCTCCGACTGGTTGCGCTTTCTCGAACTCTCGGCCACCGCCTGGGACAACTTCGAGGACGCCCACGCCACCAAGGTGACGGGCTTCTGGAAAGCGCGAACGGCGCCGGCGCCCGGCATCCTGCGCGTGCGACTGATGGCCTGGTACGAGAGCCTCGACGCATGGGAGCGCTCGCGGTTCTGGAACCCGGCGGCGAAGACGGGCGGCGAGGCATCTTTCGAGCGGTTCCGCGAACGAGCCACACTTACCCAGGATACCGGCGTTTCGATCCTGACCCGCATTCCGTTCCCCGGCGAACCGCCGCATCCGGGTACCCATCGCGTGTGAGGGGCGAGAGGCCGCACAAGGAGGACGACCATGCGTTACGGCTTTTATCTCCCGACCCGGGGACCGCTCGCCAATCGTGCGGACCTGTCCCGCATTCTCGACGCCGGCGAACGGCTCGGCTTTGCGTCGACCATGGTGGCCGACCACGTCATCCTTCCGACGAAGATCGAGTCGGCCTATCCCTACACGGTCGCCGGTAACTTCGTCAGCGAGAGCGAGTGCTTCGAGCAGCTCTCGTTGATGGCATTCGTGGCGGGCCGTACGGAGAAGCTGCGCATCGTCTCGAGCGTGATGATCGTGCCGCACCGCAATCCCGTGTTCAACGCCAAGGCGCTGGCGAGCATCGATGCGCTGTCCGGCGGCCGCCTCACGGTCGGCATCGGCGTCGGCTGGCTGGCAGAGGAGTTCAAGGCACTGGGCACGCCCGACTTCAAGCACCGTGGCGCGGTGACCGATGAGTACGTCGACATCTTCCGCAAGCTGTGGACGGGTAAGCCGGTCTCTTACGCCGGGCGCTTCTATGCGTTCGACGAGGTGATCTGCGATCCAAAACCCATCCAGCGGCCAGGACCGCCGATCTGGATCGGCGGCCATTCAGGCCCCGCGCTACGTCGCGTTGCGAAGCTCGGCGACGGCTGGCACCCGGTCGGTGCAACGGCGGCCTCGCCCCTGCCGCCAGCAGAAGTGCGCGAGAAGCTCGGCGAGATTGCTGACATGATGCGGGCGCAGGGCCGCGACTTTTCCAAGCTCGAAGTCTCCTACAAGGCCCCGATCTACGACGGCGGCGTACCTCCGAAAGGTCAGGCGCGGCGATTGTTCACTGGCGGCAAGGATGCGGCGCTTGCCGACATTGCTGCGTTCGCTGCTGTCGGTGTCGGCGAGCTCGTCTTCGATTTCCGCAGCGCCACGATCACCGAGGCGCTCGAACGCATGCAGCAGTTCAGCGAGGACATCATCAGGCGGTCGTGACGGGCCAGCCGATCGAAGTGGGAGAAACGAATATGGCATCACTGCCCCGCCGCAAACTCGGGC
>JANOJW010000492.1:0-19174 GCA_031418955.1 Hyphomicrobiales bacterium
CGCGCTGGATGACCTCGTGCGCGACCTGCCGCATCTGGCGGGCCAGGATCTGCGGCGTCACATCTCGGGTCTGGCGGCCGCAGAGTAGCGTTTCGCGCACGAACGGATAGCTCACCGCGTCGAAGATCTGCGGCTCCTCGACAAACAGGCTCTCGATCTCGGACCCGAACGCCTGAGCGATACGCACCGCGGCCTCCAACGCGATGCGGCTCGGCTCCGTGCAACCGAGCTTCAGGACCACGCGACCCCGTTGCTCGCCGGCCTCCGCTACGTGAGCGGTCATGACGCCTCTCCTGGATCATGCGCGCCGCCGTCGCCTCGCGCACCGAACGCCCGGCCGCGCTCGGCGAAGGCCCGCAGCTTGTCCTCGACCAGCCGGTTGATGGTGCCGGCCGGGAAGCGGCCCTCAGGCCCTCTCTCGCCCGCCTTGACCCCGGTCAAGATCTCGATGCCCTGATCGACATGCTCGACGGCATGGACTGCGAACTTGCCCGCGCGTACGGCCTCGACGACGTCCTCACGTAGCATCAGATGCTGTACGTTCGACTTCGGGATAAGGCACCCGTGCTCGCCATTGAGCCCGCGCGACCGACACAGGTCGAAGAAGCCTTCGATCTTCTCGTTGACCCCGCCGATGGCCTGCACCTCGCCCCACTGGTTGACGGAGCCGGTCACCGCGAACGACTGCTTGATCGGCACCTCGGAAAGCGCCGAGAGCAACGCGTAGAGCTCGGTCGAGGACGCACTGTCGCCGTCGATGCCGCCGTAGGACTGCTCGAACACCAGGGATGCGGCCAGCGCCAGCGGCACGTCTTGCGCGAACATGCCGGCGAGATAGCCCCACAGGATCATCACGCCTTTGGTATGCGAGGGACCGCTGAGCTTGGCCTCGCGCTCGATGTCGGTGATGCGCCCCGATCCCATCCGCACGCGCGCGGTGATGCGTGTCGGCTTCCCGAACGCAAATGCGCCGAGTTGCAGCACCGAGAGTGCATTGATCTGGCCCACTTTCGACCCAGACGTATCGACGAGCACGATGTCCCGCGTCATCGTCTCCTGCGAGCGGTCGCGCAGCCGGTCGGCCCGCTGCAGGTTCTCGTCGATGGCGCGATCGACGTCCGCCCGCAGGATCAGCTCGTGTCCGGCCTCCCCGGCCCAGTAGTCCGCCTCGCGCACGATGTCGGCGATGCGGCCGATCTCGATCGACAGCTTCTCGCGGTCGTCTGCCAGTCGCGCACCCTCGTCGATGACACGGGCGACAGCGGCGGCATCGGCATGCCGCAGCTTGTGATCAGCGACGATCGATGCGATCACCCGCGCATAGGCCCGGTCGTTCTCGTCCGACCGCACGATCGAGTCGTCGAAATCCGCCTGCACCTTGAAGATGCGTGGGAAGTCGGGCTCGTGCTGCACCAGCGTGTAGTAGAGCTCGCGATCGCCGAACAGAATGACTTTGATCTCAAGTGGAATGGGCTCGGGATCGAGTGACTGGGTCGACACCAGTCCCGTCATCTCGGAGGGTTGCTCGATGCGGATCTCCCGCGTCTTGATGGCCCGCTTCAAGGCCTCCCACGCGAACGGTGACAGCAGCATCTTGCGCGCATCGATCAGCAGGTAGCCGCCATTGGCGCGGTGCAATGCGCCGGGCTTGACCAGCAGGAAATCGGTGACCAGCGCACCCATCTGCGCAATGTGCTCGATGCGGCCGAGCAGATTGCCCAATGTCGGATTGAGATCCTCGACGATGGGCGCGCCGCCCGCCCCGTCGTCATTGGCCACCATCACATTGACCATATAGCGCCGGAATCGGGCATCGCGTGCCGTATCCGCCGGCTCTTTGATGATTTCGCTCTCCTCGCCCTGCGACGCCAGGAACAGCGCCACGTTGCGCACCAGGTCCTTGCCGGCGGTATCGAGGAACTCGAGCACACCCTTCTGGTCGGCGAAGGCTGAGGCGACATCGTCGAGCGCCTCGCGCACCGACACCGACGCGATCTCGGAGTTCAGCTCGCTCGTGCGCGCCAGCCGCTGCTTGTCGGACTTCGGCACCTTCTCGAGGATCTGCTCGAGCTCCTTGTGCAGCGCCTCGATCCGCGTCTCGACCTCCTTGCGCATGCCCTCGGGCAACGTGTTGAACACCTCGGGCTTGACGATCTTGCCCTCGTGCATCGGCGCCATGGCAAAGCCGGTCGGCGTACGCACGACGGCGATGTTCTGGTCGAGCGCGCGCTTGTTCAGCGCCTCGAAGGCTTCCTCCTGGCCAGAGCGGAACTCCGCATCGATCGACCGCCGGCGGGCCTGATAGTCCTCGCCCTCGAAGACGGCCGGGATCGTCTGCCGCAGCTCGTCGATGGCCGCGATCATGGCGCGCGCGAAGGGCCGCGCACGGCCCGGTGGCAGCTTCAGCGCGCGCGGTCGGTTCGGCGTCTCGAAGTTGTTGACGTACACCCAGTCGGCCGGCGTCGCCGCCTTCTTTGCCTTCTCGTCGAGATAGCGCTTGACCGCCGTGCTCTTGCCGGAGGCCGGCGGGCCGAGCACGAAGATATTGAAATCGTGGCTCTTGATGTTGGCGCCGAACTGGATCGCCTTCAGCGCCCGCTCCTGGCCGATCAGTCCGGACTGGGGATCGAGCTCGGCGGTCGTCTTGAAGCCGAGACGAGTCGGATCCACGGTGCGCCGCAAATCCGCGGCCGCCAATGGCACAGGCGGCGGCGCCTGGCTGGTCACCTCGATCTCGCCGGCAACCAGCCGCCCGCCCGCCTTATCAGGCTGATTTCGCTTGAAGAACATCAAACCCCACGATCCAGTCGCCTCGCGCGCCTTGCGCAACGCCGTATGCTCCATCAAAACGGCACCGGCGCGGCGCCGTCAACGCTGTCCCGTCACCATGTATGCACCAGGAGAGCCCCAGCATGACCGCCACGGGTCGTCTGGCCATCCGCAGCACGACGCTGGAGGACGGGCGGCAGTCCGAGCGCGCCTCAGCCATCGCCCGCGGCGCGAGCCGGCTGCTGGCCCGCCATGACATGCGCGTCATTCCCGAGCTGACGCTGGTGTCGGGGCGCCGGGCAGACCTGATGGCCGTTGGTCCGAAGGCCGAGATCTGGATCGTCGAGATCAAATCCAGCCTCGATGATTTCCGCACCGATGCAAAGTGGCCGGAGTATCGCGATTGGTGCGACCGGCTTTACTTTGCCGTCGCGCCGGAGTTTCCCGTCGAGGTGCTCCCCGAGAACACCGGCCTGATCGTCGCCGACCGCTTCGGCGGTGAGCTGGTGCGTCAGGCGCCGGAGCATCCCTTGGTTCCGGCGCGGCGCAAAACGTTGCTGCTCCGCTTCGCCCGCGTCGCTGCTGGCCGCCTGATGACGCTTGCCGATCCCGAGCAGGCGCTCGAGCCACTGCCGCGGGAGTGATGAAACGAAGCCTCGCTCCCAGCTACTCCGCAGCTTTTGCAGGATGCGATGTCCACGACTTCACCACCGGCAGCACCTCCTTGGCGAACAGCTTCAAGCCCCGCTCCGACACCTCGTAGGGCGTGCCGCCGAACCGGAACGCGACGTTCATCTCGAAATCGCCGAGCAGGCGTCGCCGCTCCTCGAGCCCGCGCAGGATCTTGTCCGGCGTGCCCCAGGACGCAGCCTTCATGAAACCCTCGACTGCCGCCGGCAGTCCGCCGCCCTTGCGCGCGATCTCCGCCTTCTGCTGGTAGCTGTCGTAGCCCTTTACGCTTTTGAAGTGCTCGCCGAGGAACTCGTAGTGGTGGAAGTTCGACTCGACGAACTTGCCCTGGTACCGGAGCGCCTCCTCCTCGCACTGGGCGAGGTTACTGCCGACGATGGCGAATTCGGTCAGCAACGGCGTCGGCGACGGTGTGCCGTGATATTGCCGGTGCAGCTCGCGCCCGCGCCGGATCATCGGCTCGCGCATCTCCCACGGGCGGTCGGCGAACATCACCATGTGCGCGCCGAGCTTCGCCGCCGAATCGATCGAGTCTTCGCTCGAGGCGACCGCATAGATGCGACCGTCGAACGAGTGCTGGGGCCGCGGCCGGATCTCGACGCGTGGCTGCTTGTAGAATTGGCCATCACCCTCGATGAAGCCGGTTTTCAATGCTTTGACGATCATCGGCGCGGCCTCGTCGAACCGGGCCCGCGAATCATCCATCGACATGCGGAAGGCCGCGAACTCGCGCCGTGCGAGGCCCCGGCCCATGCCGAGACGCAGCTTGCCGCCGGCCAGCATGTCGAGCACGGCGGCGTTTTCGGCGACGCGCAGCGGGTCATGCCAGGGCAGGATCACCGCCGCGGTGCCCACGCCCACATGCGGGCACTTCGCCGTCAGAAAGGTCATCAGGTGCAGATTGTCGGGCACGAACGAGTAGTCATTGAAATGATGCTCGGCCGACCACAGGCAGTCGAAGCCCGAATCCGCGGCAATCCGCGCCAGCTTGATCTCCTCGTCCCACACCTGTTTATCCGGGCAGTTCTCCCAGCCGTAGCTGGCGAACACCATCATCATCCCGACGTCCATGTGCATCTCCTCGTGGCACCATCTCGTTCTCGGCCCACACGCGACCAGCTTGCGCGCAGCCCGTCAAGTGCGTGCCTCGTGGGTGCTCAATGAAACAAGTCAATTCCCGACCTCGAACAACGTCCGCGATAAACCACTTTGACGGATGATCGAGCGCAATGTTCCGCGGCGAACCTCGTCGTGGTCGGGAACCGGGATGGTCGTCGTGCCTCCGGCGACCTGGCGCTGCATGATGATGTGACTGCCGCGTTGGCGAACCCGGATGAAGCCATGCTGTTCGAGAAGCCGGCAAATCTCCCGGCTGGACATCACTCGCAACTCAGGCACCCGCGATCTCCACCTGGGTCACATAGACTTCGCCCGCCAGCCGACGAGCCTTCTCCTCAGGCGATGCCGTCTCCATGAACAACTCGATCGCCTCAGCCAGATTGGCGCGCGCTTCGCTGACGGTATTACCTTGGCTTGCGATGTCGAGTTCCGGGCAGAGGGCAACGTAGCCGTCGTCCTCTCGCTCGATGATGACAGTGAATAGGCGAGACATGGCTGCAGCCCTCTTGAGCTTCGTCAACACAAAATAGCCTAGCAGACGGCAATGGACAAAGGGGGCGACAAGGGGGCGACTGTTCCCTCGCCAGTCACGGCCCCCGCATCACCGGTTCGGGATCAGGTGGAACAGGTTGTCGGGCTTAGCTGGCATCAGCCCGCGCTCGACCTTCTTGACGACCTCCGTCAGCCCCTCGTGCGTCGGCGCGGCAGCCCCGACCGTGCGGCCCTTGGCGGCGATCATCCCGTTCATGTACTCGATCTCGGTGCGCCGGCCCTTGGCCATGTCCTGCGCCATCGACGGGCGCTGCAGGTTCGAACGAGCGCTGCCCTTGGTGCCGTCGATCATGGCTTTCTCGACCACGGCGAGCGACTTCGGATCACCCTCCGATGCACCCGCGTACAGCTCAGGCTCCAGCCCCGCGATCTTCTCCAGCACCAGACCCAGCGACTGGCCGACCCGTACGGATTCGCCCGCCAGCTTGATCACCACCCGGCGGATGCGATCGTGGCCGTCGCGCTCGTTGCCGCCAAGGCCGGTCGCCGCCGAGACGCCGTTGCGCATGCCGTTGACCACCAGCTTCGACCAGCGCACGCCCCACAGGTTCGACGTGGTATCCGACTTGTCGACCGCGCCCATGATCTCAGCCAGCTCCTGCAGTCGCGGCGTGATGCGGCCATGCACCTCGCCGACCTGCAGCGAGGCATAGCCGCCCGTGGTCTTCGGCATGGTGCGGCGGATCTTGCCCGGCTCGTAGAGATCGACGGCGTAGTTGTTGCCGACCATGCAGCCGATGGTGCGGTCGAAGCCGACGACGCTCGCGATCGCCTCCTCGTTGATCGAGTTCTGGGCCGAGACGACATAGCCATGCGGTCCGAGATAGGGCGCGATCATCGCCGTCGCCCAGACGGTATCGTAGGACTTGACCGACAGGATCGCGATGTCGACAGGCGGCTGCTTCGAGAGCTGCTGCAGGTCGGTGAGATGGATCGCCCGCACCGGCTGTACGAAGTGCTCGGCGTCCGTCATGCCGGAGATCTCGAGGCCACCCCTGCGCATCGCCTCGACGTGCTCGGGCCATGGATCGACGATTGTCACGATCTCGCCGGCCCGGGCGAGATGCGCCGCGATGTATCCGCCGACCGCGCCGGCTCCGACGACGACGATGCGCTTGCCCATGAGTGTCTCCCGCCTGCGTTCAGCCCTCACGCTAATGCCGACGCGCCGGCCGGGCAATGATCGACCAGCGCTTGGCCGGGTCACCGTGCCGACGCTGGTCCTCTCGCACAAAAAGGACGGCTGCGACATCACGCCTGCAGCCGACGCGCCGAAGCTGAAGCGGGCGCTATCCAAATCGCCACGCGCCGAGGTCGTGCTGTTGGACGGCGGCCTGCCGCCGCAATCGGATCCCTGCCAGGCCAAGTCCGAGCACGGCTTCCTCGGCATCGAGGACCAGGCGGTCAAGGCGATCACCGACTTCATCAAGCGCTGAGCAAGAGCCGCAAGCGACGCCACGCCGCCTGCGGACTCGGGTCATCCGTAGGGTGCAATAGGCGCGGCCCTTTGCGCGCCGTATTGCGGTGCGGCAAGCACATCGAGTGAGGCGGCGCAATACGGCCAAGTGCAGAGGCCTATTGCGCCCTACGGGCTATGGGCTGAGTCTTGTGTCCGTGTCCCTCACGCCTCCAGCACAATCTTGCCGAGGTGCGCGTTCGCTTTCATGTGCGCGAGCGCGGCCGCGGCTTGATCGAGCGGGAACGCGCGGTCGATCGGCAGCGCCAGCTTGCCCGATTCGACGTGGCCCCACAGATCGGCGCGCATGCGGCGGTTGATCTCGCGGACCTCCTCCACCGAGCGCGTGCGGAAGGTCACGCCGATGTAGTCGATGCGGCGCAGCGCATGCGTGTCGAAATCGAACTCGCCGGAGAAGCCGCCGAGCCGGCCGACGTTGACGATGCGGCCGAGCACCTTCGTCGCCTTGAGGTTGCCGTTGGCGACGTAGCCCGAGATCTGGTCGACGATGAGGTCGATGCCCTTACCGTCGGTGGCTGCGAGCACCTGGTCGGGCCAGGCGGGGTCCTTCGAATCGATCGCGAGATCGGCGCCGAAGTCCTTGAGCCGCGAGCGCCGCTCGGCGTTGGTCGACGACCCGACGACGAGGCGCGCGCCCATGGCCTTCGCGATCTGCATGGCCATCAGCCCGACGCCGGACGACGCGCCTTGAATGAGCACGGCCTCTCCGGCCTGCAGGCGTCCCGCGGTGACGACGGCGTTGTGCATGGTCTGCAGGGCAACGGGCAAAGTCGCTGCCTGCGCGAAGCTCATGTTGTTGGCCGGGATCTTGTGCACCCGTCCCATGTCGGCGATCGCGAATTCGGCATAAGCGCCCGCACACGAGCACAGAACTCGGTCGCCGACCTTCACGCCCGTGACGCTCGCGCCGACCTCGACGACCTCGCCCGCGCACTCGAGTCCAAGGACCGTACCCGCGCCGCCCGTCGGCCCGTGCATGCGACCGGACGCGACCATCAGATCGGCGCGATTGAGGCCCGCGGCCCTGACGCGTACCAGCACCTGCTCCGCGCCGGGCTTGGGGCTCGGCACCTCGCGGATCTCGACTCCGTTGGCTCCGACGACAGCGGCTTTCATGTGAGCGCTCCTCAGCAACAACCCGATGCGACAGCCCGATCCACTACACTGTCTCGATCACTCGCCCTTGAACAGCCCCGATCGTCCCTCGATGGCGACGATCGCCAGCAAAGCACACAACGACAGCGCCGCGAAGCCCGCGAACAGCGGCAGAATGGTGCCGTCGAACGCGCGCGCGATCAACGTGCCGAACAGCACGCCGGCAAACATCGAGTAGCTACCCGTCAGCGAGGCGGCCATGCCGGCTGCAGCCCCCATCGGTTGCAGGGCGATGGCATTGAAGTTCGACATCATCAGGCCGTAAAGAAAGAAGCAGGCCATAGCCCCGCCGAGCGCGGCCCACAGCGGCAACCCGAACGCCGCCTGCAAGGCCGCAAGGATACAGCTGACCACCAGAAACGCTGCCAGCGCGGTGTGCGACAGGCGACGCATGCCGAGCCGCTGCACCAGACGCGAGTTCGTGAACGACGCCGCCGCAATGGCGAGGCCGACGCTGCCGAAGGCGAATGGAAACAGCTTGCCGAGCCCATAGGCGCCGCCGAACACCTGCTGCGAGCTCGCGATGTAGGCGACCAGTATTCCAAAGATGAAGCCCGAGACGAAGCCGTAGCCGCGCGTGACGCGATTGCCGATGACGAGCCGGAACGCCTCGCCCAGCGTGTGGCGGCGGGCGCCTGGCGCCAGCGCCTGCTGCGTCTCGGGCAGGCGCAATCCGGCCCACCCGAGCGCAAGCGCGCCCGCGATCAGGAGCACGCTGAAGATCCATCGCCAGGTGCCGACGAGCAGCACGAGCTGGCCGACGGCCGGCGCCAGGATCGGCACCAGGATGAACACCATCATCACCATCGACATGACGCGGGCCATCTGCCGGCCGGCGAAGAGATCGCGCACGATCGCGGTGACGATGATGCGCCCGACAGCACCGCCGACGCCCTGCAGCACGCGCGCCACGAGCAGTTGCGTGAAGCTCTGCGTGACAAGCGCCAGGATGGTGGCGGCAATGAACAGTGCGACGCCGGCAAGCAGCGGTCGACGGCGGCCGAGCTTGTCGGCGAGCGGGCCCCACACGAGCTGTCCGACGCCCGCGCCGAACATGAAGCAGGACACGACGAGCGGCAGGTCCCGGTCGTCGGCCGCCCCGAGCGAGGCGCCGATCTCGGGCAGCGCCGGCAGCATGATGTCGATCGACATCGCGGTGAGCGACATCAAGAGCGCCATCAGCGTGATGAATTCGGCGAACGGCAGCGGCAGTCGCGACTGATCTGTGTTGGGCTCGATGGCCACTGCGGCGCGCGGCGCGGTCTCGCTTTCTGTGGCAGCCATGCTTCGGGCCTTTCGCATTGCACCGCACCATCGCAAGTGCGAGAGGCGCCTTCGGAGTCCAGTTTGATCGCAGACCACGATTCCAAGCGCAAGAGCCCGCGCCGTGGGCCTGATATGTCATGGCACGGCACCTATCGGGCACTGCCCCCATCGATATTGCGGTGCACCAATAAGTTCGCCGTCGCAACCGTCACGAAGGATGTGCAAAAGCGCGGCTTATTCGAAAGTGGTGGTTTTCGGGCAAACCCGAGCGCCCTAACGTGGAATTTGGGGGGAGGCCTGCCGAACTCAAATTTCGTCACCGCTCGGCCCCTCTCCGTAAGCACGACACATCAACTGAAACCTTCCAAGCCGCGCTTCCGCCGGCCGGATCGCACCAAGGAGAGGACTAAAGGGATGGCACAAGGGGCTCCAGACAAGTACTGGGCGCGAACCAGTACACTCATGTGGATCATGTTTCTGCTGTGGGTGTTCTTCAGCTTCGTAATCCACTTTTTCGTCGGGGCGCTGAACAATTTCAAGCTCCTCGGTTTTCCGCTCGGTTTCTACATGGCCGCGCAAGGGTCTCTGATCGTCTTCGTTGTCATGCTTGTTGTGTTCGCCAAGCGGCAGGACACGATTGACCGCGAAGAAGGCGTGGCGGAAGATCAATAAGGGGAAATGACACTCATGGCATCGCAATCACGCGTCGGGGGCCGAGGCTTTCTCGACAATCTCGGTAAAATCTACCTGATCTACACGGGCGGCTTCTTCGGCTTCGTGGTGCTGCTCGGCATTGCCGAACAGATGGGCCTGCCGCAAAAGTTCATCGGCTACGGCTTCGTGTTCCTGACCATCGCCGTCTACGCTATCATCGGCGTTCTCTCGCGCACGGCCGATTCCGGCGAGTATTATGTGGCCGGAAGAACCGTTCCAGCTATGTACAACGGCATGGCGACCGGCTCCGACTGGATGTCGGCCGCCTCCTTCATCGGCATGGCCGGCACACTGTTCCTGCTCGGCTACGACGGACTGGCCTTCATCCTCGGCTGGACCGGCGGCTTCGTGCTGGTGGCGATCCTGATTGCACCGTTCCTGCGCAAGTTCGGCGCCTACACCGTGCCAGACTTCTTCGCCGCGCGTTACGAAGGCAACCTGCCCCGCTTCCTTGCGGTCATCGTGCTTCTCGCCTGCTTGTTCACCTACGTGGTGGCGCAGATCGTCGGCACCGGCCTCATCGCGCAGCGCTTCCTCGAGATGGATTACGAACTCGCGGTCTACGTCGGTCTCGGCGGCATTCTGCTGTGCTCGATGCTCGGCGGCATGAAGGCCGTGACGTGGACGCAGGTGGCGCAATACATCGTGCTGATCATCGCCTACCTGATCCCCGTGATCTGGATGTCGGCGAAGAAGTACGGTCTGCCGGTTCCCCAGCTCACCTATGGTCAGGCGCTGGCGGACATCGCAGCCCTGGAAAAAAAGATGGTGGCTGACGGTCTCGCGCCGGCTCTCAATTTGGCGACTGGCGCCGGATTGAGGCCGCACACGACGCCGTTCCTCGCGTACACGCCGGGCAACTTCTTCGCACTGATCCTCTGCCTGATGGTTGGTACGGCCTCTCTGCCGCACGTGCTGATGCGCTACTTCACGACGCCAACCGTGCGTGAAGCGCGCGTGTCGGTGGCTTGGTCGCTGTTCTTCATCTTCCTCCTCTACTTCACGGCGCCGGCCTATGCGGCGTTCTCGAAGCTCGAGGTGTACACGATGATCGCGAGCAAGACGGCGATCGCCGACCTGCCACAATGGATCTACACCTGGGGTAAAGCTGGTCTCGTGAGCGTTTGCGGCAAGGCTGCCGCGAGCAAGGAGATTGCCATCGAGGCCTGTCGCGCGATCGCCAATCATCCTGGCGTGCTGCGCTTCCAGGATCTGGGTATCCAGGCCGACGCCATCGTGATCTCGACACCGGAGATCGCGGGTCTGCCCTACGTCATCTCGGGGCTGGTCGCAGCCGGCGGTCTTGCCGCTGCGCTGTCGACGGCGGACGGGTTGCTGCTCGCGATCGCCAACGCGCTCAGCCACGATCTCTACTACAAGACCATCTCACCGATGAACCGCGTGCTGCGGACCATCATCAACATAGTGGCCGTGGTGGTGATGCTGCTGGGCATGGATGCTCTGTTCGCCGGCAATGCGTGGAACATGACGGCGGGGCTGTTGTTTGGCACCGTCAAGACGGCGGTGCCGATCCTGGGGCTGCCACGCTGGATTCTTCTCTGGGGGATCATTGCGGCCGTCCTTGCGATCTCGGCCGCTCTGTACTCCAAGTCTGATCCAGTGGGACGCCGCCTGCTGATCTCGCGTGTCCTCCTGCTCGTCGTGGCGGCCTATGCCGCGGCGACAGCTGCGACGCGCCCGGCCGACATCGTCGCGATGGTGGCTTGGGCGTTCTCCCTGGCGGCAGCCGGCATCTTCCCGGCGTTGGTGCTTGGGATCTGGTGGAAGGGGACAACACGTACGGGTGCTATCGTCGGCATGATCGTCGGCTTTACGCTCTGCGCGTTCTACCTGGTCGTGACGCGCTACTGGCCGCACATCGGGGTCCAGTACTTCGGTATGACCTCGCTGTTGAACCCGATATCCGGTTTGCCGCGGATCTCGGGCGAGAACATGCTGAAGTTCCTGGCCGATCCGAAGATTGCGGACGGCCCGGTGCTGGCGTCGAATCCGCTGGCATCGAACGTCGGGTGGCTGAACATGAACAACATCTCATCGGGTATCTTCTCGTTGCCGCTGGGACTGTTGACGATCTGGCTCGTCTCGCTCGTCACCCGCAAACCCTCGCCCGAGGTCAGTGCGATGGTGGATGAGGCGCGGCGCCCGAAAGGCGGCACGATCCTTCGCGATGCGGACGCAGCCGTCGTCGCTCACTGAGCGGCGCTGACGAGACGTTCGGTATCTCCTGGAGGGCGGGGCCTTGTGCCCCGCTCTTTACTCTTTGCAGAGTGCGCGCAACCGTCAGCCGAGATGCCGCCGCAATGACCCCAATCGAGAGTTTTTTTGCGCACTGGTATTTCCACGCCCCGAACATGGTGATGGCCGCCCTGATCTACACGCTGATCGGGCGCTACGTCCTCGAGCTGCTGTTCTCCAAGAGTCCGGACGTCGTGATCCTGCGCGTTTTCCGCTCGGTGACGGACCCGGTTGTCAATCTGGTGCGATTGATCACGCCGGCCATCGTGCCGAACGGCGTCGTCGTCGTCTTCGCCGTCGTGTGGCTGATGGCGGCCCGTCTTGCCTGGTTTCTGACTTGCGTTGCCGCGGGCATGCGTCTGAACATCGGAGCCTGAGCGCCATGGATCTGAAAAAGCACGAACTGGAGCGCCGCGAAGTCACGATGCAGCGCGATGTGCTGCTGGTGGCGACCGTCGGCGCCTCGCTGCTCAACGGCATGCATTTCTCGCCGCTGTTCGATCCCGTCCTCTTTTTGCTGAAGCCTTTTGTCGCCTCCATGATTGCCAGTCCGCTGCTGCTGTTCTATTTCACATCGCTCTTCATCTCTCTCGTGACGCTGCTCGTCGCGGGCATTCCGGCCGCCGCCTACGAGCGCGTGAAGGGGCAGAAGGAAAGCTCGCCCATGTCGATCGGCATCTGGCTCTGCGTCGCGATGCTGCTCTCGCTTCCGTCGCTCCGCAGCCTGTTCGTCGCCGACTGAGGCGACGTTCAACTCTCCGCGAGCCGGCAATTCGGCATTGATCTGGCTGCTTGACCATGTGAGCCTTTGCGCATCCGTGGCTTGCTCCAGGTTCCGCGCCATGTTGGACAAACTTGAGCGTCTTGCGCACTTCTCGGTCGGCCGCGCCGTCGGCTTCGCCTCGATCGCCGTCGTCATGTGCTTTCTGGCGCTCGCCGGCGATCTGGTCGCCGCGCTGAAATGCACCGGCGTCCTGACGCTGCTCATCACCATGGTGCTGCTGCTCAAGGCCCGCTTGGCGCCGGGCCAGAACTACAAGCGGACCGAGCTGTGGATCCTGCTGAAGCCGCCCGAGCGTCCGCACCCGGAAGTCGCCCAGCAGATCATCGGCACGGTGTTGCGCGAGACTTATCTGATGTTCGCGCTGCACAGCGGGCTCATCGCCGCCGGCTGCTTCGGCGCGTCGCTGCTGTTGGGCCTGCTGCGGTAGTGGTCAGAATCTAGGCCCCTCAGCCCGCCATCGTCAGCCCGCCGGAGACCGAGAGCACCTGGCCGGTGATGTAGCCGGCATCGTCGCTGGCGAAGAAGCAGATTGCGCCGGGTAGATCCGACGGCTGCCCGATGCGGCCGAGCGGCACCGAGCGGCGGAACGCCTCGTCGAGCTTTTCGGGGTTCTTGGCCCCCTGGCGGAACTCCTGGAACAGCGCGGTGTCGGTCGGCCCCGGGCACACCACATTGATGGTGATGCCTTGCCTCGCATGCTCGCGCGCCAGTGTCTTGGAGAGACCGAGCAACCCGGACTTGCAGGCGGCATAGACAGCCTCGCCCGACGAGCCGACGCGGGCTGCGTCCGACGCCACGTTGACGATGCGGCCGTACCGGCGTGCCGACATGCCCGGTAGCACCACGTGGTGCATGTTCAGCGCGCCGACGAGATTGATGGCGATCAGCTTCTGCCACTCGGCCGGCGTCGTATCGACGAACGGCTTGAACACGTCCCAGCCCGCGTTGTTGATCAGGATGCCGACAGGACCCAACGCCGCCTCGACGGCGGTCATGGTCGAGGCGACGCCATCGTGATCCGTGATGTCGCACGTGAAGGCCTGTGCGGTTCCTCCGGCTGACTTTATGGCCGCTGCTGTGATGCCCGCCGTCGACGGGTTGCGATCGAGCACCGCGACCTTGGCGCCCTCCTCACCGAGCCGCCGCGCCGTGGCGCCGCCGATCCCGCCGCCGCCTCCGGTAATCACCGCCACCTTGCCGCTCAATCCACGCATGCCACTCTCCGTTGACCTCGATTGCTCTCATACCAGCTTGCCGCGCGCCGCAACCGGCAGCTCGCCGACGAGATTGTCGCCGCGCACCATGATCACGGAATCGACCATGTTGACGACGACGCAGACGTGGTTGGGCACGACGCGAACGACCTCACCGACCTTCGGGCGCGCGTTGGTGCGGGCGAGATCCAGGAAGCCGTGCTCCTCGGCGAAAGCGGCGATGCGGGCCTGCGGATATTCGTGGATGTAGCCGTAGCCGTCGAGGCCGCCGCCGGGGTCTGCGGTGAGCGTCTTGGAGCCGGCATCCAGAATGCCGCGCTCGGGGCCGGCGCGGCTGACCACCGTCGTGAACACCGACAATGCGCAATCCTCGAACCTCGCCGCTCCGCAGGCGACCATCATGCGATCATTGAAGATGTAGGTTCCGGCGCGATGCTCGGTGGCGCCGGCGAGCTTGCCGACATTCTCGAGGTTCGGCGTGCCGCCTGTCGAGACGATCTTGGCGTCGAGGCCCAGGTCTCGCAGACCGCTGCGCGCCGTGTCGAAGAAGCGCTGCGTCTGCGGCCACGATTGCTCGGTCGGGTAGAACATGAGCCCGCGGAATGCGAGATCTGGTCGCGCCTTGATCATGCGGGCGAGTTCCACCGCCTCGGCCGGCGTCTCGACGCCAGCCCGCTTGCGGCCCGTATCGCACTCGATCACCACGCCGAGCGGCCGCCCGGCGATTTTTCCCGCCGCCGACAGCCCTTCGACCACCGTGGCGTTGTCGACGGCGACGGTGACTTGCGTGCGCGCCAGCAGCGCGCCGAGCCGGCCGGTCTTCTCCTCGCCCAGGATGTTGTAGCTGATCAGGATGTCGTCGATGCCGCCGTCCGACATCACCTCGGCCTCGCCGAGCTTCTGGCAGGTGATGCCGCGCGCGCCTGCATCGATCTGCATGCGCGCGAGCAGTGGGCTCTTGTGCGTCTTGATGTGCGGGCGATTGGCGATGCCCGCCTTGTCGCAGAGAGCCTGCACACGGGCGATGTTGCGCTCGACCTTGTCGAGATCGATGACCACGGCCGGCGTCCCGAATTGCCGCGCGATCAGGGCTTTCAGGGTCTCGATGGTCATGTGGCTACTCCACCCGCGCCGTTGCTTTTACCGGTGCCAGATCGCGCGCCCGCCGGAGCCAGACGGCGAGCTTCGGCCGGCCGCTCTCGAGGTCCGCGATGCGGCAGGCAGCGCCGGTGTCGAAGGCTGTGACCAACAGCATCTGCGCCATGTTGATCGGCCCCTGCATCAGCGCGTGTCCGACCTCTCGCTCCCAGAAGTCGGCGAGACGGACGGCGCGGGCCTGCTCATGCGCAAGGATGGTCGGTGAGCGCTCAGTCTCGGGACGCCGCGTCTCGCGCAGATAGACCGCGATGCCGTCGAGCATGCTGCGCGCATAGGTCTCGAGCCGGCCATACGCCCAGTCCTGCGTGGCGAACGGCAGGGTGAGGCGGGGCTTGCCGTCGAGGCTGTCGAGATAGTGCGCAATGAGCTGGCTGTCCTCGATGGGCGCGCAATCGTCGCGCACGAGATAGGGCACGCGACCCGACGGGTTGACGGCGTAGTAGGGGCTTCCAGCCTTCCGCGTCTCGGCGGTGACGATCTCCACCCGGCCGGCGAGCCCCTTCTCGTGGACGACCATGCGGATGATGCGGCCATAAGGCGAAGTCGGCGTGATGTAGAGCTTCATGGTCGCTCCCTGGCGGCTAACTCGATGCGGCGCGGCTGCTTGATCGGCGTCGGCGCTATCCGCTATCACGGTAGCCATGCGCATCGCCGACGTCGATATCCTGATCGTGCCGGGCTGGACCCGCAACAGCGACGACCACTGGCAGTCTCGCTGGGCGCGCAGCATGAAAACCGCTCGGATCGTCGAGCAGGACGACTGGGACCGCCCCGCACGCGATGCCTGGGTCGCGCGCATCGTGGATGCGGTGGCTGGTTGCACGCGGCCAGCCATCCTCGTCGCCCACAGTTGCGGCGTGATGGCGGTCGCGCATGCGGCACCCCGACTGGCGGCAACCCGGGTCGCTGGTGCGTTCCTGGTGGCCCCCCCCGATTTCGAGGCGCGTGCGCCGATCGAGACGTTCATGCGGGAGGCCGGACCAGGTCTGGTGTTTCCCGAGTGCTTCCTGCCGGCGCCGATGCTACGATTGCCGTTTCCGGTAAAGCTGATCGGCAGCTCCAGCGACCCCTTCTGCTCGGTCGAGCGCGCGCAAGGCTACGGTGCGGCGTGGGGGGCCGACGTCTCGATCATCGCCGGCGCCGGTCACATCAACACGGCGTCGGGTCATGGCCCCTGGCCTGAGGGCCTGTTGAGCTTCGGGATGTTCTTGAAGAAGCTGGGCTGACGGCGGGCTACGCTGGGTCCAACTATAGTCGATGTGCCACCGCGCCGCACAAATCGATGTTGCATCGCAATATAGATTGCCGTAATGTGACAGTCAGAAAACGAATGCGTGCGGGAGTGAGTGCACCATGAACCAGTCCAAGAACAAGACGATGGCCAATCTCGAGGCAGGCGACTGCCGCTGGCCGATCGGCGATCCGCGCCATGCGGACTTCTATTTCTGCGGCGCACAGAAGGTCGATGGCCGGCCCTACTGCATCGAGCACTGGCAGCTCTCGTTCATCCCGGGTTCGCAGCGCCGTCACGGGCAGGCGACCCGCGTCCTGCAGATCCGCCAGGCCGCCTGATCACGACGGCCGACCAGCCAACGCAACGACCGGCCGGGCCCGTCCCGCCGGTCGTCGTCATTCGTGGGCGAAACCAAAGTCAGAGCATCAGACACGCCCTGGCGACGATTGTTCAATCCTTGTTAACGGTTCAGCCCTACCTTCCTGGGACTATGCGCGGGTTCGCTTGGCAAGCGACTTCGGCGTCGGGCAGTGGCTGTCAGTGGGGGACGGCGTGGCATCGTCACTCGTCAAAGCAACGGCAGCAGTCGATCACGTCGACGGCGATGCTGGGGTGATTTCTTCGCCCGACCAGGTGCCCGTGGAGAGCAGCTCGCTCGACCTCGTCGGTATTCTGTCGTCCGTGCAGGAGACCGCGTACTTCTGGGACATCGCCTGCGACCGCATGGAGTGGGAGAGCAACGTCGGCCAGGTGCTCGGCATCGGCGACCTCGCCGACATCGCCAGCGGCACCGCCTATAACTTCCTCGTCGCACCCGAGCATATCGAGCGCCGCTTCGCCGCGATCACCAGCGTGACCGGCAATGCGACGCAGGACGGGCACTATCGCGTCCAATATCGCTTCACGCCCGGCGGCCGGCGCAATGAGATTTCGCTCTGGCTCGAGGATCACGGGCGCTGCTGGTTCGACACGGAGGGCAAAGCGGTCAAGGCGCGCGGCATCGTCCGCGTGATCAACGAGCGCTATCTCGAGGAGCAGCGCCTCCTCTATCGCTCCGACCATGACGAGTTGACCGGTCAGCTCAACCGTATCCGCCTGTCCGAAGCGCTCGGCGCCATCGTGACCCGGGCCGAGCGCACCAAGCAATCGAGCGCCTTCGTTGTTGCGGGGATCAACAATTTAGCCGTCATCAACGAGACTTTCGGCTTCGACGTCGGCGACGAGGTGATCGCGGCAACCGCCCGCATAATCCGCTCGAAGCTGCGCGGCGGCGACACGATTGGCCGCTATTCGTCGAACAAATTCGGCATCATCCTCAACGACTGCAGCCCAAGCGCCATGCGCGTCGCCGCCGAGCGCTTCATTCGCGCCGTGCGAGAAGCCCCGATCCGCACCTCCGCCTGCCAGTTGTCCGCCACGATCTCGGTCGGCGGGGTGCTGTTGCCCGACCAGGCGAGCACCGTGCATCAGGCGCTGAGCCACGCCCTGCAGGCCCTCGACCAAGCGAAGAATGGCCGCCATGAATCCTTCATGGCCTACGAGCCGAGCGCCAGCAAGGAAACCACGCGCCAGCGCAACATCACCATCGCGGACGAAGTGATCTCCGCGCTCGATCAGAACCGCATGCTGATCGCGCTGCAACCAATCGTGACGTCGAACGTCCGCACGCCAGCGCTCTATGAGTGCCTGCTCCGTATGGAGCGTCCCGACGGCGCCATCGTCACGGCTGGCGAGTTCATCGCGGTCGCCGAGCAGCTTGGCCTGTCGCGCCTCATCGATCGCCGCACACTCGAGCTCTCCGTCGAGATCCTCAAGAAACACCCGTCGATGCGGCTCTCGCTCAATGTCTCGAGCCTCACCGCGAGCGACCACGACTGGCTGGTCGCCTTGCATCGACTGACCGGCGGACGCCGCCAGATCACCGAGCGGCTGACCATCGAGATCACGGAGACGGCGGCGATCCACGACCTCGACCTGTCGATCAACTTCGTCGACACGCTGAAAGAGCTCGGCTGCCGCGTCGCGATCGACGACTTCGGCGCCGGCTACACGTCCTTCAAGAACTTGAAGATCCTCAACGTCGACATGGTCAAGATCGACGGCTCGTTCGTAAAGAATCTTGTCGCCGAGCCGACCAATCGCGTGTTCATCAAGACGCTGGTCGAGATCGCCGAGACCTTCAACCTCGAGACGGTGGCCGAATGGGTGGCCGACGAGGAGACCGCACGCATCATCGAGGGCTGCGGCATCACCTACATGCAGGGCTTCCACTTCGGACGCCCGCTGATGGCCCGGGACCTCCCCGCATCCCCCGTCCAGGGCTGAGGTGATCGTCGAGGGTCGGACCGCGCTGCCGACCGGCTCCTCAGACGCCTATGAGGCTGCAGCGATATCCCGATGAAATCACGAGTGGGATCGCATCGCGCATCAACTTGTGATCAAACGGATCAGAACCTTCTTCGTTCGGGAATAAAAATTATTTCTTAAGGCTTGCAATTTTGCCGCAGTTGGGCTTGGATGTGCCTGTCCGAAACGTGGCGCCGTCCCACCTATCCCCCCCCATAGTGGCGTCACGCTATAAGCCCGCGGCCATTCCCCCGGCCGCGGGCCTTTTCGTTGCCGATCAACGAGTTTGGACGGCTCACGGTAACAGGGGCAAAACACCGGGCGGTTGGGCTTTATCGAGAGCGGATGAGGTCGGGCAGCAGCGGCACGCTGACGGCGCCGTTCACGCCGAGGCGTGCGCCGAGATAGTCCCAGAACCGGATCGCCTGCTTGTTGCAGGT
>JANOJW010000493.1:0-7997 GCA_031418955.1 Hyphomicrobiales bacterium
CGCTGGGCGATGCGATCAGGCGGCATGCGCTCGATCGAGCCCCGCTGCATTCAGCGATCGAGGCGCGGCTGTTCGACATCGGGCGCGGCCTGCATGCGGACGAGGCGACACTCGCCGCCTACTTCGGGGCGACGGAGGGAAGCATCTTCGCGCTCGGCCTCGCGGTCGCCGGCGTCGCAGCAACGCCGCAAAGCGATCCGATCGCCAAGGCAGCCGGTCGCGCCTACGGCACCGCTCGTGCCCTCAGTCGCCTGCCTGTCCTGCTGGACAAGGGCGGATTTCCCTTGCCGGAGAACCGCTTGACGGAATTTGGTGTGACTGCTGAGGCGTTTGCCGAGCGGCCGCCAACACGCGAAACACGACGCGCCGTGCAGGCCGTAGCCGCAGCGCTTCGCACGTCGGCCTTGCGCGACCTCGGCGAAGTGCGGCAGGACTGGCGCTCACTTGGCGACAAGGCTTTGCCGGTTCTGCTTCCGCTCGCCCTGACCGAGCCCTATTTTGCCGCTCAACACAGTAACCGCGATCATATGCTCGCACGGATCACCGAGCTCTCGCCACTCGGCCGCCTGTGGCGCCTGTGGCGGGCCCATCGGCGGCGGACGGTTTGAGCCGGCATTGGGTGCCGTGCAACAACGAAAGGCTGCCGCATGTCGATGCGACATGTCTCGACGAGGATCATGCTGATAGCTCTGGGCCTGCTGACCCAGGCGATTGCGCCGGTGCGCGCCGACCCGAGCATCGCCTGGCGCGTCGAGAACCCGTTCCGCTTCTTCACCGATCCAGCCCACACCGAGATGCACCGCGCCACCTTCGCTTCGCTTGCCGATGCGGAGCGCCGCACGCCAATCCTGGCCGCCGAGCGCGCCCTTGCCGACCGCCACCACGGCGAGGGATGGGCCGCCAGCGTTATCGACAGCACCTGCTGGGAGCCGGTCCGCAACCGCCACATCTGCCAGGGCGCCGGCGACTATCTGCACCCGAAGTCACATCGCGTCATCGCCGAAGCGCGGGGCATCGACGCGTCGGCTGGCGTCGACTGCACGTGGCTCACCGCACCTCGTGGCGGCCAGCGTGTGCGCGGCGCGGCGCTGACGCTGCCCTGCGACCAAGCCGTCGCCCTCGATATCCCTTATCCGGCGGGCGCCAGCATTTCGATCGAGGTCGGCGGGCGCGAGGTAGCGACGGTCGCGGCGACCATCAAGGACCTGCTGATCGTCGGCATCGGCGACAGCTTCGGCTCGGGCGAAGGCAATCCGGACGTGCCGGTGCGGTTCTCGCGTGAGCGCGTGGCGACCTACGGTGCACCGGCCAAGGGCATGGACGCCATCGGCTATCCCGCCCGCGTCGGTGACTGGAACGACATCGGCGACAAGGCTTTCGTCGAGAACAACCCGCGCTGGCTCGATCAGGCGTGCCACCGTTCGCTCTACTCCCACCAGCTGCGGTCCGCACTGCAGTTGTCGTTCGAGGACCCGCACCGGGCCGTCACGTTCGTCAGCACGGCCTGCTCGGGCGCCGAGATCGTGCAGGGCTTGTTCCTTCGCTACAAGGGCCACGAATGGGTGCCCAACCCGCCGGACCTGTCGCAGATCTCAGCCATTGCGCAGGCCCAGTGCGGTGCGCGCGATGCGCCAGCCTTCGATCTGCCGGAGGGCTATCATCTCGGCGGCAAGGTTCCCGAGCTCGTCGGCGGGCTCGTGCTGAAGAAGTGCGAGCCCGACCGCGCCCGCCGCATCGATCTGTTGCTGGTCTCGATCGGCGGCAACGACGTTGGCTTCGCCCGCCTCATCGCCAATGCCGTTCTGGCGGATCAGTCGGTGCTGCGTCGCGTCGGCGGCTGGTTCGGCCAGGTGCACGGCTTTCTCGAGGCGAGCCAGCTGCTCGAGAACCTCGATGACCGCTACAAGTCGCTCAATCGCGCGCTACGCAACCTCCTGCATATCCCGTGGAGCGAGTCCGACCGCATCATCCTGGTCGGTTATCCTCCGCTGACGCTGCTCGAGGACGGGCGATCGGTATGCCCCGACGGCCGCGCCGGTATGACCGTGACCACGGACTTCGAGCTGTCCGAGACCAAGGCCAAGGACTCGATGGTCGCCGCCGAGCGCCTGCATGCTGCAATGGAGAGTGCAGCCCGCCAACATGGCTGGACCTTCGTCGCCGGCCATCGCGAAGCCTTCCGCGGCCGCGGCATCTGCGCCGGCTGGACCGACAACGCGCTCTCCACGGCCGACGATCTGCGGCTACCCCGGCGCGTCGGTGACACCTGGGAGCCCTATAACCCGGCCGACTTCCGGGCCTACGCCATGCGCCAGCGCTGGTTCCGCACGCCCAACGACGCCTTCATGACCGGCAACTTCCATGTCGCCCGTTCGATTGCGCAGAAGGCATTACCCACGAACACACTCTCCTGGTTCCAAGTGCTGTTGGCGAGCCTATACTCGGGCGCTTTCCATCCGACCGCTGAAGGTCATGCGGCGATTGCGGACTCCGTGGTGATCGAGGCGCGGAAGGTGCTTGCAAAGTACGAGGCGCGGCGGCCGCGGCGCTGAGTTGCGACGAGTGCACGAGTCAGGAGCGGCGCGCGCAACCGCGCGACCGGCAACGCATGGCGCGCATAAGCGGTCTCGTGTCTGGCCTCGTGCCGGAGCTGAAGCGGGCCATCGAACACTTTCCCTGGTCGGTGGCGGCTGCATCGGCCTTCGCGCTCTATTTCCTGCTAGGCCTGAATAGCACGCCCGGCTGGTATGATCCCGACAACGTCGGTCGGGTGCCTGCCGCCCTGACTGCCGCCTTTCTCTGGGCGCTGATCGCGGCCCTCTTTGCGCAATCACGTGGCCTGCAAGGCCCCGTACGTCACGCGCTGGCGCTTGCCGGGTTCCTGGTCATCGCGCTGCTGGCCGCAGCGCATCGCGTCGTCGAGCTTCACATCGGCTTCATGCTGGCGTCGCTCACGCTCGGCGTCGGCGTCGCGGCCTATCTCAGACGCAACGCGTCGCAGCGCGCGTTCTGGCGCTTCAATCACGATGCCTGGGTCGGCGCCGTCGTCGCAGCAATCGCCACGATCCTGTTCGGCGGCGGCCTGTCGGCCATTGTCGAGACCCTGCGCTACTTGTTCGGCATCGACATTTCCTACAAGGCGCACGAAAAGATCTGGGCCATCGCCTGCGGTCTGGTTGGACCGATCTACTGGCTCGGCGTCATCCCTGAGGACCTCGACGCAGAGGTGACCGAAGGGCCGCAGACCGAGTTCATCAGCCGCATGATCGCGCTGCTCGGTCGCTTTCTGCTGGTGCCACTGCTGCTCGTCTATGCGCTGATCCTGCATGCCTATGCGATCAAGATCGGCGTCGAGTGGTCGCTGCCCAAGGGCCGGCTCGGCTGGATGGTGCTCACCTACGGCACGCTCGTCGTCGCAACGGCGCTGGTGATTTTCCCGACGCGCCAGTCCGGCGGCACATTGCCCGCGCTGTTCTGGCGGCTCTGGCCGTACCTGCTGCTCGTGCCGCTGGCGATGCTGTACATCGCCATTGGCCGGCGGATCGGCGAGTATGGTCTCACCCAACAGCGCTATACCGTGCTCGCCGCGGGTCTCTGGCTGACGCTGGTCGCCGCATGGCACGGCTTGGGGGTTGGTTGGCGCGATCTGCGCGCCGTGCCAGCGCTGTTGGCTGGCATCCTCGCCGTGGCCGCCATCGGACCGTGGGGCGTCCAATCCTGGCCGGTCCGCTCCCAGGTTGGGCATTTCTCGGCGATCCTCGCCAAGCACGATGTGCTGCGGGATGGCCGGGTCGCGCCAGCCGCCGACATCGCCGCCAAGCTGCCGACCACCGATCTTGCGCGCCTCGCAGGCATCGTCGATCATCTCAACGGCACACAGAAGATCCACCGGCTGCGCCCGCTGTTTTCCGGAGACGCTGCCGACCCGTTCGCCGGTACGCAAACTGGCGCGGCCGACGGCGACAGATATGTGCGAGCCAACTATGATTGGACGCTCGGTCAGCGCATCAAGGACAGGCTCGGCATCCTCAAAGGATCGCTGGTGAGCGATCGATTGGTGAGCTTTCACGCTAACACCCCTGGCGTCTTCCAGCTCGATGGCGGACGTTTGGTCATCGGGCCGGTGACCTTCCATCGCGGCGCAACGCCCAAGCCGCCAGTGATCCAGAACGTCGTTGTCGATGGGCGCATCTGGACGATCGCGCTCGACGGATCGATGCTCACGATTGAATCGCCGGACGCTGGCCGAAACGCCCGTTTCGAATTGGCGAGCCTCGTTACGGGGCGCGGCACGACAACCCGGCCGGGCCAAAAGCCCAACGAACCGATCGTGCTCAAATCAATCGGCGGCACGATGCCAGCGATGCTCATCGTCTCGTCCGCCGGACTGACACGCGCCGGCGTCAGCGACGTTGTCGTCAATTACGTCACAATGTGGATTCATGCAGAACCTTAGAAGGCCGTCTGCACTTGGCGAGCCGAGACCCGACATGGTGTGGCGCTGGACTGTCGGTATCGCAAGTGCAGGGCTCTACTCGACCGACGTTCGCCCGCACCCCGGTCGGGCCTGGCACATGCCTCTGCGCAGCCCTGGAAGGCCCATAGGCGCCCATTTACCATCCGCCCAGGGGTACCCCTAGCCAAGACGACCAAAGACCCGCTGGCGGGGCTCCAAACGGCCCTAGAATTGATTAACTATAGTCATACTAAATCAAGGGTTTGTGGCGTCGAATTGAGAAGTGACATCATGATGCGGCTTCAAGCACCTCGCCACTTCATGGATCTGCATCCTCGACATCGGTTCCCCGGACGCGAGCCGGCTATCGGCCGGCCACAGTATTGCGGAACGTAGTCACGCGGCGAGCCAGCCCATCAAACTCACTCCACGATATGTCCGCCGTCGTAGAAGCAGGCGATACGTCCGAGGGCTGCCCGGAACCGGTCGGTGCGCAACAGCGCGTCGAGGTCGCGGGGGATCGGCTCCCGGCCCGGAAATTCGGCCCGGCCGAGCAGCGCCGCGACGCCCGCTTGCGACGGCGGCTCGAGTTTGCGGGCCGCCAGTCCGACCCGCAGCGCCGTCTCGACGAGGCTCGCGTCGAGCGACGGCAGCAGCGCCATCAGCCCATGCTCGAGAACCATCGCCAACTCGTGGTCCGCGTTCGCTGGATTGAGCGGCGCACGACCATGGTCCCACAGATGATCGACTTTGTCCCACGCCGTAGGTTTCTCTGGCAGGCGTTTGCTCAGTTCAATCGCGTCAGGCGCAAGGTAGAAGCGATTGAGATTGTCGAAGAACTCGAGGCTGTAGCCGGCCGCCAGAAGCCGCGCTTCCCACACGCCGGCCTTGCCGTCGAGATTGCCCGGATTGACCGACTCGACCACCAGCACGCGAGGCGTCACGCGCGTAAGATCGAGCCCCGCGAGCACTTGATCCTCCGCACCTTCCACATCGATCTTCAACACGTCGATTCGGGGCAGACGATGCTCGGCGATGAGCCCGTCGAGCCGGCGCACCGGCATACGCACCGTACGGAAAGAAGCGCCAAGCGCCTCGGCGCGTTCGGCCGCCTCCCGGTCCATCGACGACAGGCCGTGCATCCCTTCGACCGCGTGGAACTCCGCCTCGCCGTCCGCTTCGCCGGCAAGGCCCTGGTAGACGGCGTCGCGCGGCCGGATGTGGCGGTAGGCCTCGGCGAGTGCCGCCTGTGGCTCGACGATCAGTCCGCGCCAGCCCTTCAGATAGAACCAGAACGTCACGTTGTCGGCGACGGGATGGCCGCCGCCGACATCGACGTAGGTGCCATCGACGACGTCGCCGAGCAGCAGCTCGAGATGATAGTCCTCGAGGTTCTGCGCGTAGGAAAGCTTCATGCGCCGGCCCCGCATGTCGCCAACGTGCAGTTGCACCAGCCGATCGCTAAAGCGCCACTCCCTTCCCCCTCGACAGGGGAAGGGCCGGGGATGGGGGTGGTGCACAGGTTCGTCGAAAGTCCTGAGTACACCCCCCACCCCCGACCCCTCCCCCGCAAATGGGGAGGGGAGACTTCGTTGTAGGAGAGCCGCATCATTCCGTGATCACTTTCGCCGCCTTCAGCGCAACGATCGCAGACTTGTCCATCGCCAGCCAGTCGGCCAGCACCTCGCCCGAGTGCTCGCCCAGCAGCGGCGCCGGCTTGACCGCTGGCGGCTCGCCGCCAAACCGCACTGGCCAGCCGCTCATCATGTATTCGCCGTTCGTCCGGTGCTTCATCGGCTGGCGGATCTTGCGTGTCTCGAAGGTCTTGTCATCGGCGATCTCGCGCGTGTCGAGCACCGGACCCGCCGGGATCGTCGCGCCGGAAACGAGCCGCGCGGCCGTATGCTTGTCGTGCTGCCGCGTCCAGGCGGTGACGATCTCGTCGACCGCTATGCGGTGCTCCGTGCGGGCAGCCGGCGTCTCGAACCGCTTGTCGCCGATCAGCTCCTCGCGGCCCATCACCTTCAGCAATCGCGTCCAATGCTCCGGATTGGCCGGGCTCGTGAAAATGTAGACATAATCGTTGGGCCCGCCGCCCTTGGTCGGATACACGCCGATCGGCGGATTGCCGCCGCCGACCGTCTTGGAGCCCGCGCGGGGCGCTGGCTGCATGTCGGTGCGCTCCATGTAGGCGAAGGCGTTGCGGATGTAGTGCAGGATCGAATCCTGCATGGCGACCTGCAGATGCTCGCCCTGGCCCGTGCGCAGCCGCCGCACGTAGGCGCCGAGGATCGAGACCGCCATGATCATTCCGGTGCCCGTATCGCCGAGAGTGGCGCCCGGCTTGCACGGCGGCCCGTCCTCCTCGCCGGTGATCGACATGAGCCCGCCGCAGGCCTGCGCGATCATATCGAAGGCGAGGCCTTTCTCCATCGGGCTCCCCTGCCCGAAACCCTTGATCTGGCAGTAGATGATCGCCGGGTTGACGTTTCTGATCACCTCGTAGCCGAGCCCCAGCCGCTCGATTGCGCCCGGCGCGAAGTTCTCGATCATCACGTCGGCGTGCCGGGCGAGCTGCTTGACGATCTCGACGCCTTTCGGGTCCTTGAGATTGATCGCCATCGACCGCTTCGCCGAATTGTACTGCAGGAAGTAGTTGCCATCCTTGTCGGGTGCGAACCGGCCGACCGAGCGCCCCGGATCGCCGGCGCCGGGATTCTCGACCTTGACGACGTCGGCGCCCATCCAGCCGAGCGCCTCGGTGCAGGACGGACCCGCCTCGAACTGCGTGAGATCGAGGATCTTGAGGCCCTGGAGGCAATTTTCTCCGCTCATCGGCGTAGCTCCTGTCATTGGCAGATCCGCGGAGCTTACGGCGTCGGCAAGCTGCGCGTCGAGTGCACCTCACGCACGCCTGTCAGGCGCGCTTAACGCGGCGAGCCGGATCGGCTACTCAGCACCCCATGACCAAGCATGCCATGACCGTGGCCCAACCCCTCCCCGTCGACGAGGTCGTACCCGAACTCCGCGCCGCGCTCGCAACGGCGGGCCGCGCGGTGCTCGTCGCCCCACCGGGCGCCGGCAAGACGACGCGCATCCCGCTTGTGCTGCTGGCCGAGCCCTGGTTGGCGACGCGCAAGATCCTCCTGCTCGAGCCGCGCCGGCTCGCTGCCCGCGCGGCCGCCGAGCGCATGGCCTCGCTGCTCGGCGAGCGCGTCGGCGAGACGGTGGGTCTGCGCGCCCGGCTCGACACCCGCGTTGGCCCGAAAACCCGCATCGAGGTGGTGACCGAAGGCGTCTACACCCGTCTCATTCTCGACGATCCCGCACTGGAACGGATCGGCGCCGTGATCTTCGACGAGTTCCATGAGCGCTCGCTCGATGCCGATCTTGGCCTCGCCCTCACGCTCGATTGTCTGTCGGGGCTTCGCGACGACCTGCGCCTGCTCGTCATGTCGGCGACACTCGACGGCGCCCGCGTGGCAAACCTTCTCGGCGAAGCGCCCGTGATCGAGAGCGCAGGCCGCGCCCACCCCGTGAC
>JANOJW010000494.1:0-3490 GCA_031418955.1 Hyphomicrobiales bacterium
GGACCATGTTCGGCAGACGATCAAATGAAGCCGGAGCCGCGCCCAAGCGCGCGCTGCCGGCGCCGCAGACAGGCAAGGCACCGGTTCCCGAGCAGAAAGCTCAGCCGCAGGCGTCGTCAGGCGCCGCGGCTGCGCCCAAGCCCGAGTCGATCGAGCCGCAGCGCAAGCACTCGGAAGGGTACTACGACGTCAAGACGACGGTGTTCAACGCGCTGATCGACACGATCGATCTGACGCAGCTCGCCAAACTCGAGGCGGCTGCCGCGCGCGAAGAAATCCGCGACATCGTCAGCGAGATCATCCAGCTGAAGAACGTCGTGATGTCGATCGCGGAGCAGGAAGAGCTCCTCGAGGACATCTGTAACGACGTGCTCGGCTACGGTCCGCTCGAGCCTCTGCTTGCCCGCGACGACATCGCGGACATCATGGTCAACGGCGCCAACGCGACGTTCATCGAAGTCGGCGGCAAGGTGACCAAGACCAGCGTTCGCTTTGCCGACAATGCCCAGCTGATGAATATCTGCCAGCGCATCGTCAGCCAGGTTGGCCGCCGCGTCGACGAATCGAGCCCGATCTGCGATGCGCGTCTGCCCGACGGCTCGCGTGTCAACGTCATCGCGCCGCCACTCGCCATCGACGGCCCCGCACTGACCATTCGTAAGTTCAAAAAGGACCGCCTGCGGCTCGAGCAGCTGGTCAAGTACAACTCGATCTCACCGGCGGGACGCACGCTGCTCGAGATCATCGGCCGTGTCCGCTGCAACATCGTGGTTTCGGGTGGTACGGGTTCGGGCAAGACGACACTTCTCAACTGCCTTTCCGCGACCATCGATTTGGACGAGCGGATCATCACCTGCGAGGACTCGGCCGAGCTTCAGCTGCAGCAGCCTCACGTGGTGCGACTCGAGACCCGGCCGCCCAACCTCGAGGGCGAAGGCCAGATCACGATGCGCGATCTCGTCAGGAACTGCCTGCGTATGCGCCCTGAGCGGATCATCGTCGGCGAGGTGCGTGGCCCGGAGGCCTTCGATCTCCTCCAGGCCATGAACACCGGCCACGACGGCTCGATGGGCACACTGCACGCCAACAGCCCGCGCGAAGCCATCTCGCGTATGGAATCGATGATCATGATGGGCGGCTTCTCGCTGCCCACCAAGACCATCCGCGAAATGATCACCGGCTCGGTCGATATCATCGTGCAGGCCTCTCGACTGCGAGACGGCTCGAGAAAGATCACGCACGTCACCGAGGTGGTGGGCATGGAAGGCGATGTCGTGACGCTGCAGAACCTGCTCGTCTACGAGATCACCGGCGAGGACGCCAACGGCAAGATCGTTGGTCGTCATCGGTCGACGGGCATCGCGCGTCCGCGGTTCTGGGAGCGGGCCGAGTACTACGGCGAGACCGAGCGTCTGGCCGAGGCGCTGGCCTCTGCCGAGGTTCGCGATCAGCACGGCAATACGCTCGGAGAGCACCATGGATAATCTGTCGCCGGAGATGATCCAGTACGGCCTGGGTGGGATCATCGCGCTCTGCGTGGCGCTGGTCGGCTATCTCGTGATTTATCCTCTGATCTCGGGGGAGGCTCAGGCCGAGAAGCGGCTGCAGGGCATCACCGAGAACAAAGCGAAGCGCAGCCCCCGCAATGTCCGCGAGGAAGAAGCCACCAACCGCCGCAAGCAGGTCGCCGAGACGTTGCGTGAACTCGAGGAGCGCCAGAAGGCGCGCGAGCGGATCACGCTGCGACTGCGCCTGGAGCGTGCCGGTCTCGACATCACTCCGCGCACGTTCTGGATCGGCAGCGTGGTCTTCGGCCTGGCGGTCGGTCTGTTCGTCTTTTTCTCGACGCCGGGCATGACGCCGCTCGTGTCGCTCGCCGCCGGCTTCGTTGGAATGTTCGGCTTGCCGCGCATCTTCGTGAACCAGAAAACCAAGTGGCGGCAAAACAAGTTCCTCGACGAGTTCGCCAACGCGATCGACGTGATCGTGCGCGGCGTCAAGTCTGGCCTTCCGCTCAACGAGTGCCTCGGCATCATCGCTCGCGAGAGCCCGTCCCCGATCAAGGAAGAGTTCGCCGGGGTCGTCGAGCAGCAGCGGATCGGCATTCCCTTGTCGGACTGCTTCGAGCGCATGATGGTTCGGTTGCCGCTGCCGGAAGTGAAGTTCTTTGCCATCGTCATCGGCATCCAGTCACAAGCGGGCGGCAACCTGTCGGAAGCCTTGGGCAACCTGTCGGGTGTGCTGCGTGACCGCAAGCGCATGGCCGCCAAGGTGAAAGCGCTTTCGGCAGAGGCAAAGGCATCGTCCGCGGTGCTCGGCTCACTGCCTTTCATCGTGACGGTCATGGTCTACATCACTACGCCCGAATACATCGGGATCCTGTTCAAGACCAAAGTCGGTCAGTTTCTGCTGTTGTGCGCCGGCGCATGGATGACCTGCGGCCTGCTCATCATGCGCAAGATGATCAACTTCAAGTACTGAGCGAGATGCGACGCCGGGGCGGAGCGCGTGCTCTGGAACAGACTGGCCTGGATCAGACTGGCCCGGAACAGATTGGAAGGAGGGCGCCATGGTAGATTTCGTCGATGCTTGGTTGAAGCCGGAACTCGTGGTGATGCTGCTCGCAGCGATCTTCACGTTCGTGACGGTCCTGACGTTCGCGCTGCCGTTGCTTGCGCGAGATCGCACATCCCAGCGCATGAAAGTCATGGCGACCGAACGCGACAAGATGCGGTCGGAGCGCATGGCCGAACTCAGCAAGGACTCCGGTCAGGGCCGTCTGCGGCAGGCGCCGAAAGGCTTCATGCAGCAGATTGTCAACCAGTTCAATCTGCGTGGAACGTTCGAGTCCGATGATCTGAAGAACCGCCTCAAGATGGCCGGCCTGCGCGGACAGGCGCCGCTCGTCGCGTACATGTTCTTTCGCCTTGTTGCACCGATCATCGTGACTATCGTGGCGCTGATCTACCTCTTCCTGCTCACCAACTACGGCTATCCGCCGATCGTGAAGTTCGGCATCGCCATCGGCGCGGGCTATCTCGGCTTCTACTTGCCCAACATGTTCATCGAGAACCTGGTGCAGCGTCGACAGTCGGCGATCAGCCACGCCTTCCCCGACAGCCTCGACATGCTGCTGATCTGCGTGCAGGCGGGTATGTCGATCGAGGCCGCCTTCGGCAAGGTGTCGAAAGAGGTCGCCAGCCAGTCGATGGAGCTTGCTGAAGAGTTCAGCCTGACGACGGCCGAACTGTCATACCTGCAGGATCGCCGGATGGCCTTCGAGAACCTCGGCAAGCGTACGGGGATCTCCGGCATCAAGGCGGTGGCGACTGCACTGATCCAGGCTGAGCGCTACGGCACGCCGGTCAGTCAGGCGCTGCGGGTCATGGCCAAGGAAAATCGCGACATGCGCATGTCGGAGGCCGAGAAGAAGGCGGCTGCTTTGCCGCCGTAGTTGACCGTGCCGATGAGCGTGTTCTTTCTGCCCGTG
>JANOJW010000495.1:0-9151 GCA_031418955.1 Hyphomicrobiales bacterium
CCAGCAACCGGCGTCGCATACACGGCATCGATCGACGACACCCAGACTGCGACACCTAAAGACCACGGGAGACGCCATGTCGCGCCGCTACTTCGGCACCGACGGAATTCGTGGCCAGGCCAACCGGCCGCCAATCACCTCCGACATCGCCATGCGCGCCGGCATGGCCGCCGGCACCGTGTTCTCGCGCAACGGCAGCCACCGGCACCGGGTGGTGATCGGCAAGGACACGCGGCTGTCGGGCTACATGATCGAGTCGTCGCTGCTGGCGGGCTTCACGTCCGTCGGCATGGACGTGTTCCTGCTCGGGCCGATGCCGACGCCGGCGGTCGCCATGCTGACGCGCTCGCTGCGCGCGGACCTCGGCGTGATGATCTCGGCCTCGCACAACCCCTACGAGGACAACGGCATCAAGTTCTTCGATCCGGACGGGTTCAAGCTCTCCGACGAGACCGAGCTCGAAATCGAGCGGCTGATCGACACCAAAGCGGACGACCTGCTGGTGCCGTCCGACCGGATCGGCCGCGCCACCCGGGTCGAGAGCGCGCAGGAGCGTTACATCGAGTACGCCAAGCGCACGCTGCCGAAGAACCTGCGGCTCGACGGCTTGCGCATCGTCATCGATTGCGCCAACGGGGCCGGCTACAAGGTGGCGCCCGAGGCGCTTTGGGAATTGGGCGCCGAGGTGATCAAGATCGGCGTCGAGCCGAACGGCCGCAACATCAACATGAAGTGCGGCTCGACCGACCCGGAAGCGCTGGTGGACAAGGTGCGCGAGGTGCGGGCCGACATCGGCATCGCGCTCGACGGGGACGCCGACCGGGTGGTGATCGTCGACGAGACGGGCCACATCGTCGACGGCGACCAGATCATGGCGGTGATCGCGGAGAGCTGGCACCGGCGCGGCAAGCTGGCCGGCGGCGGCATTGTCGCGACAGTCATGTCGAACCTCGGATTAGAGCGCTATCTCAAAGACTTGGGCCTCACGATGGCGCGCACTGCGGTCGGCGACCGCTACGTCGTCGAGCACATGAAGAAGCATGGCTACAACTGCGGCGGCGAGCAGTCCGGCCACATCGTGTTGTCCGACTTCACGACGACCGGAGATGGCCTCGTCTCGGCGCTGCAGATCCTGGCCGCCGTGATCTCGAGCGATCGGCCGGTGTCGGAGGTGTGCAAGCGGTTCGACCCACTGCCGCAGATCCTGAAGAACGTGCGCTATACGGAAGGGCGACCGCTCGACGACAGCAACGTGCGCCGCGTGATCGAGGGCGCCAAGGCCAAGCTCGGCCAGTCGGGACGGATCGTGATCCGCCCGTCGGGAACAGAGCCGGTGATCCGCGTGATGGCCGAGGGCGACGACGAAAAGCTCGTGCAAGCCGTGGTCGGCGACATCTGCGAGGCCGTGCAGAAGGCCGTGGCGGCGTGAGGGAGCAGGTTGCTTCCCACATGCGAACGTCGTGCAAGCTGCCGCCCCTCACCCTAACCCTCTCCCCGCATGAGTGCAGAGTACGGGGAGAGGGGACGAGGTCGCCTCCCCAACATGCTCACCATCCTGCTGCTGATTGCGCCGATCTTCGTGTTGATCGCGTTGGGCTTTGTCGCGGCCAAGGCGCGCTATCTCGGTGACGGCGCGATCCGGGGGCTCGTCGATTTCGGCTTCAAGGTCGCGGTGCCGGCGATGCTGGTGCGCGCGATGGCGAGCGTCGGCGAGGCGCCGGTGTCGCCGCTGCGGCTGCTCGGGGCCTATGGTGGCGGCATCCTCGCGACCTGGGCGATCGCCACGCTCGCCACGCGGTTCGTGCTGCGGCGGCCGGCGCTCGATGGGCCCTCGATCGCCATGGGCACCTGCTTTGGCAACGGGCTGATGCTCGGGCTGCCGCTGATCCTCGAGGCGCTCGGGCCGGACGCCGCGACGCCGATGGCCTTCCTGATCTCGATCGAGACCGCATTCCTGTGGACGCTCGCCACCGTGCACTACGAAGTTGCGCAGCGCGGCTGGCGGTCACTGTCGCTTGCCGGGCTCGGCGGCATCTTCCGCGGCGTGCTGCTCAATCCGATCGTCCTGGCGATCCTGGTCGGGCTGGCGCTGCGTTATGCGGACGTGAAGATCCCGGAGCAGGCCGACAAGGTGCTGGCGCTGCTGGCGCAATCTGCCGTGCCGGTGTCGCTGTTCGGGCTCGGGATGGCGCTCGCGGCCTATGAGATCAAGGGCCAGTGGCCGAGCATCATCGTAATGTGCCTACTCAAAATGCTGGTGTATCCGGCGATCGCATTCACGCTGGCGGTGCGGGTGTTCGACCTGCCGCCGGTGTGGGCGGCGGCGCTGGCGATGTTCGCGTCGATGCCGGTCGGGAACAACGCCTTCGTGTTTGCCAGCCGCTTCGACCGCGCGGTCGGGTCAGTGTCGGCGGCGGTGGCGATCTCGACGCCGCTCGCCGTGCTCAGCGTTGCGGGTGTCATCGCGCTGCTGCAGGCCGCCGGGTATCCGGTTTATCAGAGGTAGTGGAGCGTCAGGCGGCGCGGCGCAGCGGCACGACGACGGGCACCGGCTTGACGATGGCCGCCATCTGCGGCGTCAGTGTCATGACCGATGCTACCTCGTCCAGGATGCGGTCGATCGAGAACTCGACCACCTCGAGCTGGGTGCGGGCCGCTTCATGCATCTGGGCGGCGATGCGGGCCGAGGTTAGCGCGGTGGTAACGACCATGCTGACGCGCGCGAAATGCTCCGACGGCGACAGCGGCTTTTGCGGCTGACGGAACGGGGCTGCCGATTTGGGGGCCACTGCTTTCGACCATAAGCGGCGTGTATTCTCATCAGGCACCCGGACCGGCCTGGGAAGCGGCTTTCGTTGGGTGTTATCCAGTCGGGGGCGGAAGGCGACAACCACGCCCAACAGGGTCACAGCCTTGCTCATCGCGATAGCTAGAATATCCAGCATTTCTCGCCTCTTATGTAGCCGCGTTGAGAACCATGAGCTTATTCGCCAAACCCGACAAGCGGCGAATGGCCGATTTTGTTGCGCTCGTGCATCGCTTCAACCGCAAACGTCGATTAAATCAAACGTAACCCGGACAGCCCTTCCAAATCGTTTATGGCGGCAAACGCCTGCGCTCCGATTAACTGGTGATTCACGTGAATCCGAGATCGGCACGTTGTCTCTTGCGGGACCGATCAGTCCCGTGCCGTGGATGTCGGGTCTCGCGAGTGCAGGGCTCTATCCGACCGACCCTGGCCCGCGGCGGTCGGGTAGAAGTCCGTCGGTGCTTCGGCCGAGACCCGACGAGATGGGCGCCTCACGGCAACTTCCCGTCGCGACTCAGAAAATCCGTTTCACGTGAAACGGTCGAGTCAATCACTTGCCTATGCAGAATCTGCTGAAAACTTGGTCAAGCACCTCTTCGGCGTCGATGCGGCCGACAATGCGGCCGAGGGCGTCGGCGGCCTGGCGCAGGTCCTCGGCGCGGAGCTCGGCATCGGCAGACGGGTTGGCGAGGACGTGGTCGAGAGCGGCGATGCAGGCGACGAGGCCCTGGCGGTGACGGAGCTGGCTTGGGGCGATGGCGGGGACGTTGCCGAGGCGGCGCTCGATCTCCTGGGTGATGCGGATGACGAGGGCGTCCAGGCCTTGGCCGGTGTGGGCGGAGACGGGGATCATGCGATCCGGGGTTAGCCAGTCGTGGGTGCCCGCCGTCGTGCTGAAAGCGTGCCTCCGGCACGACGCGGGCACGACGTGGTGGGGTGGGGTGGGCGTGAGGCATGGGCTGGTGGTCAGCGAATCGATCTTGTTGAGGACGTGGAGGGTACGGTCCGGGGGGAGTGTCGGTAACGGGGTGGTGTCGCCCGCGGGAACGGTGGCGTCGACGATCCAGAGGATGAGGTCGGCGTCGCGGGCGCGGGCCTCGGCGCGGCGGATGCCTTCGGCCTCGATGGCACCCGAGGCGGTGCGCAGTCCAGCGGTGTCGGCCAGGACCACGGCATAGCCGCCAAGGTCGAGGCGGGTCTCCAGGACATCGCGAGTGGTCCCGGCTTCCGGCGAGACGATCGCCACCTCGCGGCGGGCGAGCGCATTCATCAGACTCGACTTGCCGACGTTGGGCGGGCCGGCGAGGACCACGCGAAAGCCCTCGCGGACGATCTCGCCCCGGTGCGCGCCGTCGAGATGGGCGGCCACAGCGGCGCGCAGGGGCGGCACCAGAGCATGCGCACGCGCGAGGGCGTCGGTCGCCACATCGGCTTCGTCGGAGAAGTCGATCGCGGCTTCGGTCAAGGCGCGGGCCTCGATCAGGCTCGTGCGCCAGCCGTCGTACAGATGCGCCAAGGCTCCGGTGGCCTGGGTCAGAGCCTGGCGGCGCTGGCCTTCGGTCTCTGCGTCGATCAGGTCGGCGAGGCCCTCTGCGGCGGTAAGGTCAAGCTTGCCGTTTTCGAAGGCGCGGCGGGCGAACTCGCCGGGCTCGGCGAGGCGGCAGCCGGGGATGGTGGCCAGGGCTAAGAGGGTCGCGCGGATGACGGCGCCGCCGCCGTGGATCTGCAGCTCGGCTGTATCCTCGCCGGTCTCGGTGCGGGGGCCGGGCAGCCACAGCACCAGCGCTTCGTCGAGGATCTCGGCGCTGGCAGGATGGCGGACGCGGCGGAAGGCAACGTAGCGGGGCTTGGGGCGCGGGGCGGCCATCAGGTCGAGGGCGCGACCGGCTTGCGGGCCGGATATGCGGATCACGGCAATGCCGGCGCGGCCTTGGCCGCTCGACAGGGCGAAGATGGTGGGGGAGGGGGACATCGGTGGATCTATGCCGCAGCGCGGAGCGGGCGTCATCCCTTTGACCATTGACCCCGAGCGATTGCGCTGTGCTCGCGGCCGCCCCTCACCCTAGCCCTCTCCCCGTCGGAGGGCAGACGACGGGGAGAGGGGACGGGCCTGTCAGTCCGTATCGGGGAGGTCGGGGGCGGCGAGGGGGCGGCAGTCAGGCGCGATCGCCAGCGGCGCGCCGGTGCGGCTTTGAGCGTCGGCCGCCGACAGTCCAGCCAGGATTTCGCGAGCGACGAAGCCCGTGGGCGTAACGTCGACGACGGCGACGTCGGTGAAGACGCGGGTGACGCAGCGCTTGGCGGTCAGCGGCAAGGTGCAGGCCTGGATCAGCCGCGGCTCGCCCTTCCGGGTGTTGTGCTCCATGATCACCCAGACGGCGCGGGCGCAGGCGGCGAGGTCCATGGCGCCGCCGACGAGCGGGCCTTTGTGCGGCACCCGCATGTCCCAATTGGCGAGGTCGCCGTTGGCTCCCACCTCGAAGGCGCCGAGAATAGTCACGTCGATATGGCCGCCTCGGATCATGGCGAAGGACGACGCGGAATCGACGATTGTCGCGCCGCGCCGGAGCGTGATGCGGCGGGAGCCCGCGTCGACGAGGTCGGTGTCAATGCTGTCGGGTGCGGCGAGCGGGCCGGCGCCGACGACGCCGTTCTCGGACTGGAAGAACACGTCGAGGCCGGGCTTCAGGTAGTCGGCGACGGCCACCGGCATGCCGAGCCCGAGATTGACGAGCTGGCGGTCTTCGATGTCCTGGGCGGCGCGCCACGCCATCTGGCGGCGGTTGAGGGGTTTCGTCATGGTCGTCACTCCGCCTTGGGCTTGGCTGGCGCGGCCACCACCACGCGGTCGATGTAGACGCCCGGCAACTGCGCGCGCGTATGCGGGATGGGCTCGGCCTCGATGGCGCGGACTTCGGCGACGGTCCAGCGGGCGGCGGTGGCCATGGCCGGGCCGAAGTTCGCCTGCGCAAAGCGGTAGGTGAGATTGCCGTACTGGTCCGCGGTGTCGGCGCGGAGGAGAGCGAGGTCGCCCTTGATGGCCTTCTCGAGCACGTACTCGCGGCCGTCGAACTCGCGGACCTCCTTGCCAGTGGTCAGGTCGGTGCCGACGCCAACGGGCGTGTAGAAGGCCGGGATGCCGGCGCCGCCAGCCCGGATGGCTTCCGCGAATGTGCCCTGAGGCAGGCAGACGAGCTCGATCTTGCCGGCCTTCCAAAGCTGCTCGAACGGTGAGAGCTCTTTGCCAGCGCCTCGCGCGGCACTGCAGATCACCTTCGCGACCTGGCCGTTCTCGATCAGCTCGTGGGTCAGCGAGTAGCGGTGGGTCGCCGAGTTGACGACGATGGTGAGGCCCTTGGCGCCTTGCTCGTGGAGCGCGCGAATGAGGCCGTTCGGGAAGCCAGCGCCGCCGAAGCCCGAGATGAATACGGTCGCGCCGTCCTTGACATCGGCCACCGCGGCGGCAGCCGTCTCCACGCGCTTGTCGATCGGCATGGGCCCTCCTCACGCAAGCGCACAGGATAGCAGGAAGGTCGAGGCTGGATACGGTCGTGTGAGAGATGCGGATGTGCGGTCGTTGCAGAGGCCTGTACTTGCAGCGCGCTCTGCCTGTCGCCGCCCCTCACCCCAACCCTCTCCCCATCGAAGTGAAGACGACGGGGAGAGGGGGGACTCTCAGCCGTCCCAGCCTTCGATGACGATGACGTCGCCGGTCGAGAATTTGTTCCGCACGGCCTCGGCCTCGCGGTACTCGGGGCTCTCGTAGCAGGCGAGCGCCTTGGCGTAGCTCTCGAACTCGATGACGACGTGGCGGGCGCGCGCCTTGCCGTGCTTCAGCGTGAACGGGCCGCCGCGCACGAGGAACTTCGCCCCATACTTGGAGAACGCCTTGGCGTTGAGCGCCACGTACTGCTTGTAGCCCTCGGGGTCGGTGACGTCGACGTGGGCGATCCAATAGCCTTTGGGCATGGGCGGGGTCTCCTGCGGCGAGGATGGCACGGAGGCTGAGGCTATGCGGGTTTGGCGATGCCGTCCAACTTGTAGGTCGGGTAGAGCCCTGCGCTTGCGAGACCCGACGCGTTAGGGCACGGCGCTGTCGGGTCTGGGCCGAAGTGCAGGCGGCCTCTACACCGACCTACAGGTGCGGGTCTTCTGGCTGATGCTCAAGCCGCCCGCGCGATCTCACCAGCGAAAGTGCGGGCGGCGGCGGCGGGGTCGGCGGCGGCGGTGATCGGCCGGCCGACGACGAGGTGCGTGGCGCCCGCCGTGATCGCGCGGGCAGGGGTCATGACGCGGGCCTGGTCGCCGTCGAGGCCGTCAGCGAGGCGGATGCCTGGCGTCACAATCAGAAAGCCCGGGCCGACGGCCGAGCGTACGCGGGCGGCTTCCTGGCCGGAGGCGATGACGCCGTCGAAGCCCGCCTCCTTCGCGAGGAGTGCGCGGTGGACGACCAGATCTTCCGGCGCCATGTCGGCGATGCCCTGCTCAACGAGATCGGCGCGGTCGAGGCTGGTCAAGACCGTGACTGCGAGGAGCTTCAGCTTGGAGGCGCCGCGGCCCTTGACGGCCGAGTCGAGCGTCTTGCGGTCGGTGCCGTGGACCGTGAGGTAGTCGAGCCCCAGCGTGCCGATATTGGCAGCCGCCTTCTCCACGGTGTTGGGGATGTCGAGCAACTTCATGTCGAGGAACACGGATTTGCCGGATGCGCGAAGGCGCTGCGCGAACTCGATGCCGCCGCCGAACAACAGCTCCAGGCCGACCTTGTAGTTCGTCACGCTGTCGCCTAGCCGGGCAACGAGATCGCGAGCACGCGCCACGTCGGGCACATCGAGGGCGACGAACAGGCGGGAGCGGGCGTCGGCCACCGGCATATCAGCCTCCGTGCGTGAACTTCGCGGCGCGGGCAAGCTTCTGGATCAGCGCCTTGTACATTTCCATCGCCGCCTTGTCCTTCAGATGGCCCTGGTCGTCGAAGGCTTCGTTGGCGCGGGGCACGAGCATCTGCTCGGGGATCATCAGGGCGCCGAGGCCAAGCTCCAGCACCTGGCGCAGATGGGGAGCGCCGCGCACGCCGCCGAAGTTGCCCGGCGAGGCCGAGCCGATCGCGAACACGCGGGTCTTGTAGACTTGAGCCGGCACCTCGCCGTCGGCGCGCACGCGGCTGATCCAGTCGAGCGTGTTCTTGAGCAGTGGCGCAATGGATGCGTTGTACTCGGGGCTGGCGATGAAGATTCCCTGATGGATCTCCAGTAGCGCCTTCAACTTGCGGGCGTTCTCGGGTGGGCCGTCCTTGGTCTCGATATCGCCGTCGTAGATCGGCAGCGGGTAATCGCCGAGGTCGACGAAGGTCGCCTGCAGGCCGTTGGCCTGGGCGATATCGCAGCCAAGCCGGGCGAGGCGCTTGTTGAGGGAGCCCTCGCGGGCGGAGCCGGCGAGGAACAGCAGCTTCATGGTGTGGGGCATCAGGTCGTCTCCGTCGGGTGCCTGGCTTCAGCCTGGCACCGCCTTGGGGCACGGTTGCGGCACGGTGTCAGGCTGAAGCCAGACACCTCCTTCACGCGCCCTTGCCGTCGAAGAACTCCTTGACGCGCGAGAAGAAGCCGGCGGAGGCGGGGCTGTTCTCGGTCTTTGCCTCCTTGGAGAACTCCTCGAGCAGCTCGCGCTGGCGGCGGGTCAGGTTCTTCGGCGTCTCCACCTCGACCTGGATGTAGAGGTCGCCGGGGCTGTTCTGGCGCAGCACCGACATGCCCTTGCCCTTCAATCGGAACTGCTTGCCGGTCTCGGTGCCGGCGGGAACCGGCATCTTGACGCGGCTGCCGTCGAGTGTCGGCACCTCGATGGTGCCGCCGAGCGCGGCGACCGTCATGGCGATCGGCACGCGGCAGAACAGGGCGGCGCCGTCGCGCTGGAAGAACTCGTGCGAGCGGATCGCCAAGAAGATGTAGACGTCGCCGGCTGGACCACCGCGCAGGCCTGCCTCGCCTTCACCGGCGAGGCGGATGCGGGTGCCATTCTCGACGCCGGCCGGAATAGCCACCTGCAGTGTGCGCTCCTTGTTGATGCGGCCGCCGCCGTCGCAGCTACGGCAGGGATCGTCAATGAACTCGCCACGGCCATGGCAGGTATGACAGGTGCGCTCGATGGTGAAGAAACCCTGGCTCGCACGCACCTTGCCGCTGCCCTGGCAGGTCGTGCAGCTGGATGGTTTGGTGCCGGGCTTGGCGCCGGTGCCGGTGCAGGTCTCGCAGCGAATCGTGGTCGGGACCTTGATCTGCGCCTGCTTGCCCGCGTAGGCCTCGGCCAGGGTGATCTCCATCTGGTAGCGGATGTCGGCGCCGCGCT
>JANOJW010000496.1:0-3218 GCA_031418955.1 Hyphomicrobiales bacterium
CGTGCGCGGCGCGGTGCTCAAGAAGCTGCACCCCGCCAAGGCGCAGGCGGCGGAGTGAGGGCGGAGTATCGTTCATGGACCGGCTATCCGAATCCGAACAGATGACCGTCGAGGAGTTCCTCGCTTTCACCGACTCGCGGCCCGACGGTGAAGTTTGGGAGCTGATCGAGGGGGTTGCGATCATGAGCCCGTCGCCAACGCAGTGGCATCAGACGATCTGCAAGAACATCTTGTATTTTCTCGAGCACTCCAAGCGGACGAACGGCGCCAAGTGGCACCCAATGCCCGGTGTCGGTACCGTCGTTCCGATATCGCCGAAAAGCCTTCCGAGACCCGATGTCTTCGTTCAGAAGAGCGCACCAGCCGATTCGCACACGACGGACGACGCCATCGTAATTTTCGAGGTACTTTCGAGATCGAACCGCCCGAAGGATCGCGCGTGGCGCAAACGAGTCTACGGTAGCGTGCCCAACTGCGAGCACTACGTCACCGTGGCGACCAAGACCCAAGAAGTCATCCGCCATGACCGCTCGGATGGTTGGGCGGGCGAGACCATTCACGGCGCAAGGGCGACGCTGACACTCGAAGCTATCGACCTTTCGATCCCGCTGCGCGAACTCTACATCGGTACCCAGATCAAATGAGCGCGCTGCGCGCTTGACCAACACTGAAACCTGCGAGAACCCCATGTCCTACATCGCCAAACCGATCGTCCACCACCCCGCCTTGCCGCTCAACGAGCTCGGTCTCACGCGCCGCGACTACGACGGCTCGATGTCGACGCTGTGCGCGGGCTGCGGGCACGACTCGATCACCGCCGCCATCATCGAGGCCTGCTTCGAGCTGGACCTGCCCGCGCACCGCATCGCCAAGCTGTCCGGCATCGGCTGCTCGTCGAAAACGCCGACCTACTTCCTCGGCCGCAGCCACGGCTTCAACTCGGTGCACGGGCGCATGCCGTCGGTGACGACCGGCGCCAACATGGCCAACAAGGACCTCGTCTACATCGGTGTCTCCGGTGACGGCGACACCGCCTCGATCGGCCTCGGCCAGTTCTGCCACGCGGTGCGCCGCCGCCTGAACATGACCTACATCGTCATGAACAACGGCTGCTACGGCCTCACCAAAGGTCAGTTCTCGGCGACCAACGACAAGAACTCACCGTCGAAGAAGGGCGAGGCCAACCCGTTCGAGGCGATCGACCTGTGCCAGCTGGCGATCCAGCTCGGCGCCGGCTTCGTCGCGCGCTCGTTCTCCGGCGACAAGAAGCAGCTCATCCCGCTGATCAAGGCAGCGATCAGCTACAAGGGCTTCGCCTTCCTCGACGTGATCAGCCCGTGCGTGACGTTCAACAACCACGCCGCCGCGACCAAGAGCTTCGAGTACGTGCGCGCCCACAATCAGGCACTGGGCCGCGTCGACTACGTCGAGCCGAAGGAGGAGATCAAGGTCGACTACGCCGCCGGCACCACGACTGCGGTGACCATGCACGACGGCTCGCGCCTCGTGCTGCACAAGCTCGATCAGGGCCACGACCCCCGCGATTCGGACGCTGCGATCGACACGATCCGCAAGAACGCCTCCAAGGGCGAGGTGGCGACCGGCCTCCTCTACATCAACGAGGCCGAGGAGGACCTGCACGACGTGCTCGCCACCGAGGATCGGCCGCTGAACGCCATTCCGGTCAGCGAACTCTGCCCGGGCTCCAAGGCGCTCGACGGCGTCAACGCGCGCTTCCGTTGAGGCGAGGGTCATTGTCGGAATCTGCTACCGGCGCAATCGGCGGTAATGTGCAATGGATCTCAGGCCTCTGCTCTCGCTCCTCACCGTCATGCCCGCGGAGGCGGGCACCCACGACGAGTAGAAGGCGGAGCTGCATTGCCGATCGTGTTCGAACGGTGCCGTGCTGAGTTATGCCGTGGGTGCCCGCCTCCGCGGGCATGACGAGGATGTTGCGGTGCGGAAATAACATCAATTATTGCGGTACCAGGGGCTGGTGCTGCAGCTCAGTGTCGTTGAACGACGGGTCGCTGATCGTCTCTACCGACCGATAGCCGCCGCAGTACCTCACCCTCGCCGCCTCCGAGTTGGGACGCTATGCCGATTACTTCGCCTTCGCGGTTTCCTTGGCGCCGCCGGACTTCGCGAACTTGGTGCCGCGCTTGGGGTGCCACCATTGGCCGCCGACCACCGTGGCTTCGGCCAGGATCCGCTGCGCGCCCACCATGCGCTCGCCGAGCACGTCCTCGTAGTCGAACTTGCCCTCTTTGACGGTCAGAATCGTAGCGTCGCCCGCCGAGCCCGGCTTCAACGAGCCGAGCTCGGGGCGCTTCAGCGCCATCGCGGCGTTGACCGTCGACTGCTTGATCACCTCGCCCAGCGGCACGCCCATGCAGAGAAACTTCGACATCGTCGTCACCTGGTCGTAGGCCGGACCGTTGATGCACAACGTGTGCACGTCCGACGAGATGGTGTCGGGCATGAAGCCGTTGGCCAGCATCGCCCGCGTCGTCTTGAACGAGAACGAGCCCATGCCGTGGCCGATGTCGAACAGCACGCCCTTCTTGCGGGCGGCGAGCACCTCGGGCTTCACCTTGCCTTGGGCGTTGCACGGCGCGTTGGGGAACGGCCGGAAGGCGTGGGTGAGCACATCGCCCGGCCGCAGCATGTCGAGCACGGCCTCGTAGGACGGCGGCGGGTGGTCGATGTGGCACATGAGGGGGACGCCGAGTTCGTCCGCCACCTGCAAGGCGACATTCAGCGGGGCCGTACCTTGGTCGCCCGAGGCATGCAGGCCGACCCGCACCTTGATGCCGACCAGCACGTCGCGGTGCTTCTCGTAGAACTCGACGGCATCGCGCGGCGCCATCAGGTGCATGTCCTGGCTCTCGCCGTACATGATGGTATTGGAGAACGCGTAGATGCCGGCGAACGAGACGTGCAGGTAGGCGAGGATCCGCACCTCGCTGCGGTCGATCACGTGCTTCCGGAAGCCGAGGAAATTGCCGGGGCCGGCGCTGCCGGTATCGATCGCCGTCGTCACGCCCGAGGTGCGGCAGAACTCCTCGGCGTCGATGCCGAGCGAGGTGCCGCCCCAGTAGACGTGGGTGTGGAGATCGATGAGCCCCGGCGTGACGATGGTGCCTGACACGTCGCGCACCTCGGTGGCGGGGCCAGCCGTGAGGGTCTTGCCCACCGCCGCCACCTTGCCGCCCGCG
>JANOJW010000497.1:0-2719 GCA_031418955.1 Hyphomicrobiales bacterium
ATACCAGCGATCGCAATTTCCGACTCGTGTTGCCCCCGTGCGATTCCCAGTGGTGGACGAGTCTGACTCTATCGACGGAGCTGCTCGATCGATGGGGCTCACGATGGCAAAAGAATTGAAGATCCGCCGCGACCGCACACCGGTCGTCCTGCGCAGGCTCGCGAAGGACGAGCCGGACTCGCGCATCTCCCGACGCCTGCTGGCGATCGCCAACGCGCTCGCCGGCATGAGCCGCGCGGATGCGGCTCAGTCGGCCGGCATGGATCGGCAGACGCTGCGCGATTGGGTGATCCGCTACAACGAGCACGGCGTCGCGGGCCTCTCCGACAACTGGAACGGCGGCCGCCCGCCGATCCTCACGGCTGACGAGCAGGCCGAGATACTCGCCATCGTCATGGCCGGTCCCGACGCGGAGAAGGACGGCTTCTGTGCCTTCACGCGCGATGATCTCGTCGCCATCGCCAAGAAGAAGTTCAAGAAGTCGATGCACGCGACATCGATGGGACGCCTGCTCCGACGGCTGGATCTGTCGCGACAGAAGGCGCGGCCGACACACCCGATGAAGGACCCGGCCGCCGCAGCGGTCTTTAAAAAGAGCTCTGCGAACTCTCAGAAAAATACAGCATACGCACAAAAATAAGCGCCTGCGCCTGTATTTCCAGGACGAAGCACGTATCGGACAGAAAGGGCGCACCTGCCGCATCTGGTGGAAGCGCGGCGAGCGTCCGCCGGGCCTCGTCGATCAGCGCTACGCCAACGCCTACATTTACGCCGCCATCGAGCCCGGCACAGACACTGCATTCGCGCTGATCCTGCCCGACGCGAACGCGGCCGGCATGCAGGCATTTCTCGATGCTTTCGCAGAAACGATCCCGGATGGTGAGCACGTCGCGCTCGTGCTCGACGGCGCGGGCTGGCACCGCGGCAAGTCGCTCAGTGTGCCCTCGAACATCACGCTGGTGCCGCTGCCGCCGTACTCGCCCGAACTCGATCCAGTCGAGCGCGTGTGGCTTTATTTGAAAGAGCGTTTCCTATCCATGCGCCTGCTGAACGATTACAAGGCGATCGTCACCGCCACGTCGCGAGCGTGGAAGCGCCTGTGCCGACAATCCGGACGCCTGACCTCGCTCACGGCATACCCGTGGATCATGCGGGCCTATGGGCAGGTCGAACATTAGGATCGCTGGTATGAGGGGGCTCGTACGGCGGAACGGGCTCGATGTCCGCCATGCGTCATTCCACGCGGACATGGACAAACTGGTGAACGCTCTGCGCAACGCCGCGAATGCACAAACGAATACGTCTTCGCCGTTCATGCCGGCCGCTGGGCCAATGGACACGCGCTCCCTGCCCGACACCAAACACGTCAGCACCGCCAACTTTGTCGGTGATGTGATCGATGAGTCATGGAGCCGAACTGTGGTGGTGTTCTTTTGGGTAAAGTGGGACGAACTCGGCCCCGAGGACATCATGATGCGCTCACTGCAACTCCGCGTACTTCAGTCAAGTTGCGCGAGATTTGCCAAAGTCAAGTTCGATGACCATCCGATAGTCGCGAAAGAACTGCACGTAGAGTCCGTACCTACAGTGGTGGTGTTTCGCGACGGGAGGCCGATCGAAAGGTTCTCCGGAGTGATGTCCGATAGAGAAATTCTCGAGCTGGCGCAGACTCATTTGTGAAAAGCCTTTATTCGCCCTTCTCAACCTCGCGACTTGATCGTACGATGCCGTCTGCGGTCGGTGTTGCGGGAGTGATCGATGATAGCCAGCACGACGATGGCGTCGAGATCATCGCGAATGCGATAGAAAGCAATGAAGCGAGTTCTCGGAAGCCACGACTCGTAGACATCCAGGCTGCGATGGTAGGTGCTGGTGCGAGGAAACTCCCCGAGAATATCCAGCGACGCCAAAGATCTGTCGAGCTGCTTTTCGGCTATCGACTGTCCTGCGCGACGGGCGATATAAAAGATCAGATCGTCCAAATCTGCCTGAGCCGCCGGATGAAAGACGACTCTCATGGTTTCCGACTGGCGAGCCGCGATTTGACGCGAGCACCGACTTCGCGCACCGGCACCAGCGTCTCGGTTTCGATCGTGAGCGCGCGCCGCTCCAGCTCCCGGCGATCCTCCTCGGAAAGATCGTCCAGCACCGGCTTGCCGCGCATGATCGCGATGTAGTCGAGCAGGTTCTCGCGTTCCGCCGCGGAAAGGCCGGACAACGCCTGTGTCAATTCGTGATCGAGCGTATCTGCATCTGGCATGATCAGTTGATATCACTTTTTGCCGATCGGTCCAAGCGCAGTCGCCCCGCCGGACCCATGTCAGACAAACAGTTCTTGCTGTAATGTATGGCGTGCCCGAGGCCGGACCGGAGGCTGCGGCGGGAAAGACTTGGCTTTCCGTCCGCGGGCGCGACGCGTCCACTGTCTATCACGGGGCACCCACCGCTGCGTGCTATAAGCGCCTCACGAGTCGCGCCGGGCGCACCAGAACACGGGCTGACATGCAACGCACAGAGCCATGAACTGGCGCTGGCCGGTCAGGGGCCATGCACGGCATGGGGCTGATGTGCGTAGCTGGCCGTGTTCTCCAAGCTCAATACCACGGCCAAATACATGGCGACAGCTGGGGAAAAAAAGTCAGCCAGTCGCCGGTATTTCGAGCCGTCTGGCCGTCGGACGCGCTGCGCCTGGCAGGCTCACGCCACGATTGCGGTCGCC
>JANOJW010000498.1:0-2578 GCA_031418955.1 Hyphomicrobiales bacterium
AGCACGGTCTCGGTCTCGGCGGCGGGCTAGATGCTGAACCTGCTGTAGTAGCCATCGAGCATGTGTGGACGGGGTACGCCGGGGTCGGGCATGAAGTCCACCGCCAGGTAGTCGCCCCGCGGAAGATCGAGGTAGAGGTAACCGTCGAAACCGGGGGAAACTGCACCCATGCCCCCGACGGCGTCGAGCTCGACTTGCGGAGTCTTGTTGGCAGCCAGATCCTCGACGAGCGCCTCGATCTGGTCGTCGGCGATTGATCCGCCGAGATGCAGCAAGGACATCTCGTGCAGAACCGAGTCGGTATTCTTCACGTGGTACCAGCCAGTGCCCAGGTCATCCGGAATCTGGTAACCGTCCTCGGACATCTCGATGGTTCCGAGCACCTCCTTGCCACCAAGCTCGGGCTCGGCCGACACCGCAGGTCCGGCTGGTGCCGACACCGTCAGCGCCGTCGTCATGCCGCTCAGGGCGTGGGCGACGCCGTTGGCGTCCGGCACGTAACACATCGCCATGACGAGGCCCTCGGTGAGTTTGACCATTGCGGTGGTGTCATGACCCGTGGCGATGTAGCTGACCCCACCGATCATGTCCACGAACTCGATGGCGCCTGCGCCGGAGGAATCGCCGGCCCCCGCCGCGGCCAGCTTCGACATGTCCACCCCGTCCTTGATACGGGCAAACATCGCCTGATGAGCCTCGCCGCCACGGTTATGGAACCTCAACAACGTCCATCCGGGCTTCAGCCCGCCCGAAGGATCAGGGCTGATCTTGAACGAGTATTCGGTCCCGTCGATCTCGAGCTCCTGTACGGGCTCGGGGAGGGGCGCAGCTTTCCCCGCCCGTCTACTTGCGGCCGACGTCGACGATGTGTCCGATGTGTCCGATGTGGCGTGCTCGTCGTTCGTGCCGCAGGCGCCCAATACGGCCGCCATCGCAACGGCCGCACAGCTTCGTACTCCTAGCCGCGTTCTCGCACGGAGATCTCCCATCAGCGCACTCCCCCTTGTCCGCGGCGCGGCTGCCGCACGAACTTTACACTGTTCACCGAAGCGCGGTCCTCGGTCTTGGTTTGCGTCTGACGCTTCGCGACAGGTGCTCGTGTTTGACGCGGCCCCAGAGAGTCTCGATCCAGGACCCGCACCTGGGTCATGGCGGGCCAAGACCCGATCGACCGCTCCTCGTGCGTCGACACATTCCCGGCGCAACCGGTCACCCGCGGAGGCACTTCCTGCGTCTGTTGGTTGAGGGGCCGGCTTGGCCCCGGGGCGAACTGTGGCCAACGGAGGTCCGCACGCGATGCCGAGGCAAGCGACCGAGAGCGCCGTGCGGCGGCCGCCGAGGCTGTCGGCACCAGAGGTGCTGACGCGACTCCTCGTGCTCAGCGCGCTGGCCGCCTTCATCGGTTTCGTGTATTTCGCGCTGCCCGTCGGCCTCGGCAGCCTGCTCGGATCGGACGCCGACCCCGCGCTCTCCATCGCCGCCACCGCAGTCGTGGCCGTCGGATTCGCGCGCGTGCGCTCATGGTCTGACCGAGGAGCACAGCGCCTGGTCTACGGCGAGCGGGCAACGCCGTACGAGGTCATGACCAAGCTCTCCGATCAAATGGCCGGCTCGTATGCCACCGAGGACGTCCTCCTCCACATGACCCAGATCCTGGTGCTCGGAAGCGGCGCGGCCACTGCCCGAATCTGGTTGCGCGTGGGCGACGAACTCACGCTCGCGGCGACCTGGCCCGAGGTCTCCGCCCGGTCCGTCCCACCGGTGTCGATCTCTGACAACGAGCTTCCACTTCTCCCGGACGCTCATCACTGTCTTGCGGTCCGTTACCTCGGCGAGCTGATCGGCGCCATCACCGTGACGCAGCTTCCGGGAACCCCACTCTCGCCAGCCGACCTGCGCCTGTTGGATGACTTCGCCGCGCAGGCCGGTCTGGTGTTGCGCAATGTTCGTCTGACCGCAGAGCTCGCCAGCAGCCTCGAAGCAATCTCGGCCCAAGCCACCGAGATCCGCGCCTCACGTCGGCGAATTGTCGACGTGCAGGACGCGGAGCGGCGGCAAGTGGAGCGCGACATCCACGATGGCGCGCAGCAATATCTGGTCGCCCTGATGGTGCAGCTTCGTATCACCGCCACGCTCGCCGGTCGAGATCCGGAGCGCGCGCAGGCAATGGTCGCGGACCTGCGCCAAGTAGTACGCGAAGCACTCGACACACTCGGCGACCTCGCCCAAGGGATCTATCCCCCGGCGCTGACTGCGCACGGCCTCGCCGCCGCGCTGCGCCGCCAGGAGACCAATCCCGTCGTGCGAGTGTCGGTCGAAGACCAGGATGTGGGTCGGTACGCCATCGAGGTCGAGGCAGCCGTGTATTTCTCCTGCCTCGAAGCGCTGAACAACGCGTCGAAGCACGCACCGGGCTCCAAGGTCGTGGTGCGATTGGTCGAGGAGGAGAAATACACCGCCGCTTCGACTTCGATGGCGTAGCGACCCACATCCTGTTCCTCGACCGACACCCGCACGACGGGATTGGTCTCCTGGCGGCGCAGCGCGGCGGCGAGGCCGTGCGCAGTCAGTGCCGGGG
>JANOJW010000499.1:0-3631 GCA_031418955.1 Hyphomicrobiales bacterium
CGATCCGGTGGAACATCCGCAGAAGGAGACCTACTGGGGCAACGTCAACCCGATCGGGCCGCGCTCGTGCTACGATGAAGGCAAGCGGTGCGCCGAGACGCTGTTCTTCGACTACCACCGCCAGCATGGCCTCGAGATCAAGGTCGCCCGCATTTTCAACACTTACGGCCCCCGCATGCATCAGGCCGACGGCCGTGTGGTGTCGAACTTCGTCGTCCAGGCCTTGAGTAAGGAGCCGATCACGATTTACGGCGACGGCGGGCAGACCCGATCGTTCTGCTATGTGGACGACTTGATCGAGGGGCTGGTGCGCCTCATGGCGAGCCCGCCGGATTTCACCGGACCGGTCAATCTCGGCAACCCCGTCGAATTCACGATCAAGGAGCTCGCCGAGAAGGTGCTGAAGGCAACGGGTGCCAAGTCGCCGCTCATCGTGGCGCCCTTGCCATCTGACGATCCGCGCCAGCGAAAGCCGGACATTTCACTGGCAAGACAGCGGCTCGGCTGGGAGCCGAAAGTGATGCTCGATGACGGCTTGAAGCCGACCGTCGAATATTTCCGAGCGCTGCTGAGCAGTCGCTGACAGTCAATCGGCCTGATCGATCGGGCCGATTCTGATGGTCGCAGCGAACCCTGCAGAACATTGACGGATAGATCTATCTATGAGCCTGCGACACTCGATCGAGTTCATTACGACCCATCCGCTCAGCCATGGTCGGCGGTTGCGCAACGTCGCGCGCTTCGTCGCCTTGCAGTTAGGGTCCAGGCTTTCGATGGCCCCCGACAGCTTTGCCTATGTCAACGGCAGCCGAATGCTGTTGCGTCGCGGCATGACCGGGGCAACCGGCAATTTCTACACCGGGCTGCACGAGTTCGAGGAGATGTCACTGCTGCTGCATCTGCTGCGGCCGCGCGACCTCTTCGTCGACGTAGGGGCCAATGTCGGCTCCTATACGGTCCTGGCGTCGTCTGCCATCGGGGCGAGAGTTCTGGCGTTCGAGCCGGGACCGGAGGCGCGTGGCTGGCTGCAGCGCAATGTCGAACTCAACAAGGCACAAGGCCGCGTCGAGGTGCGGCCCGACGCCATCGGTGCCACCGAAGGCACAACTGCGTTCTCGTCGGGGCTCGATACAGTGAATCATCGAATTCAAGGAGCTGACGCCAAGGTCGAGGATGTCGTGCCCATGACCACGCTCGATCTCGCCCTGGAGGGCCGTTCGGCAACGCTGATCAAGATCGACGTCGAAGGCTTCGAGAGTGACGTCATCGCTGGCGGCACGCGAACTTTGCAGGATCCGGGGCTCAAATGTGTGATCATCGAACTCGCAGGCGCTGGCGCCTTGTACGGCTTCGACGAGGACAAGATCCGTCGAGATTTGCTCGGCATGGGCTTCGGCGCCTTCCGCTATGAGCCCTTCAAGCGCCAGCTCCTGCCGCGGGGAACTGCCGGCGGTCATGGCAATTCCATCTTCTTGCGGGATCTCGCTGTCGTCGAGCAGCGGCTCTCGGTCGCGCCGGCCTTCGAGGTTCTCGGGAGGCGGGTATGACACTTAACTCTGTGCCGATAGGACCAGCGATCGACGCGGGCACTTGCACAGACGCGGCACGCCTCATTGTGGTGGCTACTCACCCGATCCAATACTACGCGCCCTATTACAGGGCGCTCTCGACACGGGGCAACGTGTCTGTCCATGCGATCTTTCTCACCCGTGTCGGCCTCTCCAATCGCATCGATCCGGGCCTTGGCGTTGCCGTGACCTGGAAAACCGATCTACTCGCCGGCTACAGCCACGAATTCCTACCCGACGCGAGCGACGTGCCAGACACGTCTTGGACACGGTTGGAAGCACGCGGGATTGTCGAAGCCCTGGAGCGAAACCGTCCCGACGTGGTGCTTCTGCATGGCATCACCAACTACGTGATGCTACGTGCGCTCCGGTGGTGCCGATCGAATGGCGTTCCCGCGCTGATGATGTCGGATAGCTCATTGCACACAGGAACGGCGCGATGGCAGGCCGTCGCCAAACGGATCGTTTGGCCACGCATCTATCAGAAGTTCGCGGGCTTCCTCAGTGTCGGCGATGCGAACCAGCGCTATCTCGAGACTTACGGTGTGCCACGCGAACGTATTTTTCGAGTCCCGAACATGGTCGATGAGGGATTCTGGAAGTTTCGCGCGATGACAGCGGTGGAGCGAGGCGCGCAACGCCGAAAAATGGGATTGGCAGACACGGATTTCGCCGTGCTGTTCGTTGGCAAACTGATTGAGCGCAAGCGTCCTGGCGACCTCATTGCTGCACTGCGGCAATCAATGAGCATGGCGCCATCGAAGCGACGCGTGCGATTGCTCTTTGCGGGCAGTGGCGTGCTGATGGCACAACTGAAAGCCGAGGTGGATCGCGATGGACTGCCGGCGGACTTCCTCGGCTTCGTCAACATCGACGAGCTACCGAAAATCTATGCCGCCGCGGATGCACTTGCCCATCCCGCAGAGGTGGAGACGTTCGGAGTGATCGTGCTGGAAGCCGCGATTCTCGGCCTGCCGCTCGTTCTGTCGGATCGGGTCGGCGCAATCGGCCCGACGAGCATTGCCCGGTCGGGCGAGAACACCATCACACATGCTGTCGGCGATACGGTGGCTATTGCCAGCGCACTGCATGGATTGGCGTCCGATGAAACCAGTGCAGCCCGCCTGCGCGCGGCCTCGCTCCGCATCTCCGAGGAGCTCGACTGGCGCGCCGCGGTCGGTGGCACCAAAGCGGCCATCGCGCACTCTCTGCGGCAGCGGCAGACCTGATGCACGGCAACGAGCATTCCCTGCGCAATGTCGGCGCTGCCGTTGGACGATCCTTGCGGATACTGGCCGTCGCCGAGACGTGGCAAGGCGCCACTGACTACGGCTTCGTGCGTGCCTTCCGCAATGCCGGCCATTCCGTGATGGTCTGCCCGAGCGACCGGTTCTTTCCATCGGGCTGGAGCAGCAAGGCCTTGCGCATCGCGCGTCGGTTGCTCTTTGCGCAACTCGTCCGAGAGTACAACGACGATCTGCTCGCGAAAGCGCGGGCCCTACGCCCCCATCTGTTTTTCGCCTATGCTGGCGCCTACGTGCTTCCAGCGACCTTGCAGACGATCCGCGAGGGCGGCACCGTCGCCGTCAATCTCTATCCAGATACCACGTTTAGGCGGGACGGCGGATCGCTTGCCGGGGCGCTTGCCCGCTACGACTGGATCTTCCAGACTAAGTCGTTTGGCGTCGACGACGTGCGCACCGTGAACGAGAACGTCAGCTTCATGGAGCACGGCTTCGATGCGGAGACGCATCGGCGCGTCACATTGGATGACCGGGATCGCAACGTCTACGCCTGCGATGCCTCTTTCATCGGCACGTGGTCGGCAAAGAAGGGGCGCATGCTGGCCGATCTGCACCGTGTATTGCCGGAGCTGCGCCTGAATATCTGGGGCAATCAGTGGGAGCGCGCGACCGAGGGCCTGGGTCCGGGCCTGATGCGTTCCCCCGTCCTCGGCCTCGAGTTCTCGAAGGCCATTGCCGCTTCCGATAACAAACTCGCCATCCAGAACGAGGCGCAGCCCGGTGCGCCGCAGCGCGACCTGACGACGACGCGGACGTTCG
>JANOJW010000500.1:0-5862 GCA_031418955.1 Hyphomicrobiales bacterium
TCTGATCCCGGCAATGGCGCGCGCGAGCCGCGCCAAGGCCGAACGCCTGTTCGACGAGCGCGCGGTGACCGCGACGATGCTGGGGGCGTTGGGGTTGGAGTGAAGGGGGCGTGCGTGCGGTGCAGGGGGGGGCAATGGTAACTGTCACTCATGCGGGGGAACACGTCCTGCTCACGCCGCTTCTGCAATTCCATGACGTTGGGCGGCAACCTTGAGGACCAGTTCTCGCGTAATTCGAGCATCACCCAACGCTCGGTGTCTTTGCACCGCTGAAATTCCTTCGACTTTGACAGCATTTGACAGCTTGTGCCATCGGTACTCGCCTTCGCGCCACTTGTGAGGCTCGGCTCGATGCGTCGCGTAGGCCAGCATCGCGCAATGACCGTCAATTGTGATCACTGGGACTTTCCACTTGTCAGCGGTTTGCCACAGCAGACGCACTTCAAACTCGGCATTGTAGCTGATGACCGGACGCCCAACGAGTATTGCCGCTACCTTGTCGCTGATCTCGGGCCACGTCGGCGCGCCCTTCAGCATCTTTCGGTCAATGCCATGAATCTTCGTCGCGTCCTTCGGGATTCGCCCTTTTGGCATGACGGACTGTTCGAGCAACGTCCGCCCGTGTGCGTCCACAATCGCTATCTCGATGATCTCTGATCTCGGAGTGTACCCCGTCGTCTCCAAGTCAAGGACCACCCAGTCATCGCGTTCCATTATCCAGTCGAACAGGACACTGTAGTCCCGAGCGTCGACCCTGGCCGTTCCGCTCCTGGCCCGCTCCGTCGCCGCACTGCGGCCGTCGCTTCGGCGCTGGCTCCGTGTCCCCAACCACATGATCGCGGCGAAGCCCACGATGGCTACAAAGATGCCGACTGCGAGAACGTCGAGTTCCATCGCCGTGTCCCTCTTGCGTGAGGCTACATGGCGCAGACTATCTGATTCGCATTCGGCTGCGACTTGCCGCGTCCGGAAGGAAACAGGGATACTAGGAAACGGGGGAACAAGGAACCGAGTTAGGAAACGGGAACAGCTTAAATTCCCATGCCAAGGTGCAGAGCTGACCTCAAAACCGCCGTCGCCATTTTGCCCGCGCAGCTACCGGCTCAGCCGCACGCGGAGGCTGACGCCGGACGCGTTTTGCAGGCGGTGCAGTCCATAGTCCGGTTGGGTTGAGCGCTCTGCACTCGCGAAACCCAATACTTCGCGGCCGTTGGGTTTCGCTGAGGGCTCAACCCAACCTACGGGTGGATCGCGCCGCCGCGTCCCCCGGCGTGCCGTGCCTCCCGCCATGCTGCATGCGGTGGACGCGGGGCCAGTGCGCGGCGACCCGCTTGCCGCGACCCGGCCTTCCCGGCTATGAGCACCGGGTTTGTGCCTGTCGCCTGCGCCCGCCCACTGCCCTGAGGAGCCCCCCATGAGCCGTCTGTTCTCGCCGATCAAGCTTGGTGGCCTCGAGTTGCCGAACCGGCTGGTGGTGGCGCCGATGTGCCAGTACTCGGCGACCGACGGCACCATGACCGACTGGCACATGCTGCATCTGGGCTCACTCGCCAACTCCGGCGCTGGCCTCGTCATCGTCGAGGCGACGGCGGTGGAGCTCGAGGGCCGCATCTCGCACGGCTGCACGACGCTGTGCAGCGACGCCAACGAAGCCGCCATGCAGCGGGTGATCGACAGCTGCCGCACATGGGGCACCGCCAAGCTCGGCATCCAGCTCGGCCACGCCGGCCGCAAGGGTTCTTGCACGCGGCCTTGGGAGGGCGGTAGTTCGCTTCAGTCGGGCGCCTGGGCGACAAAGTCGGCGTCGGCGCTCGCCTTCCAGCCCGGCTGGCACACGCCGCAGGCGATGTCGATCGACGAGATCGAGCGCATCAAGTCGGCATTCGTCGAGGCGACGCGCCGCGCCGACCGCATCGGCTTCGACCTCGTCGAGCTGCACGGCGCGCACGGCTACCTGATCAACCAGTTCCTGTCGCCCATTTCAAACACCCGCACCGACAAATACGGCGGCAGCCTCGAGAACCGCGTGCGGCTGCCGCTCGAGATCTTCGCCGCCTGCCGCGAGGTGCTGTCCAAGGGCAAGCCGCTCGGCATCCGCATCTCGGCCGTCGAGTGGGTCGAGGGCGGCATCACCATCGAGGATTCGATCGCCTTCGCGCACGGCCTGAAGCAGCTCGGCAGCGATTTCATGGACGTTTCGACGGGCGGCAACGCGCACAACCAGAAGATCGAGCTGAAAGCCAGCTACCAGGTGCCGTTCGCGACCGCGATCAAGACGGCGACCGGTATGCCGGTGATGGCGGTCGGGCTGATCACGGAGCCTGAGCAGGCCGAAGGGATCGTCGCCGAGGGACGCGCCGACATGGTTGCCATCGCGCGCGCGTTCCTGGACGATCCGCGGTGGGGTTGGCACGCCGCCTGGCGCCTGGGCGTCGAGACCCCGATGTCGCCGCAGTACGCGCGCACCGCCCCGAAGACTTGGGCCCCGGCCCGCGCCAAGTATGCGCCTGCGATGGCAAAGGCGGCGGAGTAGTCACGGTCGCACGACGATGCCGAGGAGCAGGCCCCAAGGCCTGCCCTTCGGCGGCGAACCTGGTCACTCGCGCGGCGCGGCTGAGACCTGCGCCTCGGCGAGCTGCTGGGTTACCGCCAGCGCGTGCTCGACCGCTGCCAAAAGCGACAACCCGCTCGTGCGGATATCGGCGGCGTACCCCTGATAGCGCTCGGTGCCCAGCGGCCCGAGCAGCTGGCGCTCGATGATCTCGGAAAATCCCAGGATCGCGTTCAGCGGCGTGCGCAGATCGTGGCTCATGCGCGCCATCAATTCGTCCACGCACGGTTGCTCGCCGGAGTGCCCGTCAGCCATGTCTCGCCCTCGCTCTCGACCCTGCCCAGAAGTCGCCCAATTCGTCACGTCTGCCAACGAACGAATCAGTCCACTCATCATGCGGGTGAAGGGGACCAGGTGTCGAGGTGAACAAAAGGAATCCGCGCAAGCGATTCGCGCCGCCGTGACGGCAGGGCGACAGCTGGAAAATGGTGATGTCGTCGGATCGAGATCCTCCGCCGCGCCATCGAACCGAGTTTTTCCCCGACTTCCACCGCCCAACTGGCGACTGGCCACTCCCCACTCCCGAACGTCCTATACTCACCTCATGACCGCACCGATTCGCACAACCGCCGCCTCCGATGCCTCGACCGACACGGCCGCGCCGTTGCCGCCAGCCCCCCCGTTCGTGCACCTGAAGGTCCACTCGGCCTATTCGCTGCTCGAGGGCGCGCTGCCGATCGGCACGTTGGCCAAGCTTGGCGGTGCCGCCGGCATGCCAGCGATCGGCCTCACCGATACGAACAACATGTTCGGTGCGCTCGAGTTCTCCGAGAAGCTCGCCAAGGACGGCATCCAGCCGATCGCCGGCGTGTCGCTCGCGCTCGATTGCGAAGACCGGCCGCGCGATCCCCTGAAGGCCGCGACCGCGCCGGCGCCCGCCAACCGCGACGGGCTGATCGCGCTCCTCGCCATGACCGAGGAGGGGTACGGCAACCTCGCCAAGCTCGTCTCCAAGGCGCACTTGGGGACCAGTGGCACCGACGCCCCGCACGTCAAGATGGCGGACCTGGCGCGCCTGTCGGCCGGGCTCATCGCCTTGACCGGTGGCCCCGACGGTCCGGTGGATCTGCCCCTGACGCATGGCCAGCCGGGCCAGGCGGCCGCGCGCATCCGCAAGCTCGCGGAGATCTTCGGCGACCGTCTCTACATCGAGCTGCAACGCCACGGAGTGCCGCAGCAGGCGGCGAACGAGCCGCGACTGATCGAGCTTGCCTACGCCTACGAGATCCCGCTCGTCGCCACCAACGAGTGCTACTTCGCCATGCCCGAGGATTACGAGGCGCACGATGCGCTGCTGTGCATCGCCGACGGTCGCTACGTGACGGAGGACAACCGGCGCCGCGCCACGCCCGAGCACTACCTGAAGTCGGCCGACGCCATGGCGAAGCTGTTCGCCGACCTGCCCGAGGCGTTGGCCAACACAATCGAGATCGCACGGCGCTGCGCCTGGCGGCCGATGGGCCGCAAGCCGATCTTGCCGCGGTTCGTCACGGCGACGGCGGGCACGAGTGCCGAAGAGATCCTGGCGCTCGAGGCCGATGAGCTGAGGCGGCAGGCAAAGGACGGCCTCGACAAGCGCTTGGCGATCGTGCCGCTTGCCGACGGCCACACCCGCGCCGACTACGACAAGCGCTTGGCCTACGAGTGCGACGTCATCGCCAAGATGCAGTTTCCGGGCTACTTCCTGATCGTCGCCGATTTCATCAAATGGTCGAAGGCGCAGGGCATACCGGTCGGACCGGGCCGCGGCTCGGGCGCGGGCTCCCTCGTCGCCTGGGCGCTCACCATCACCGATCTTGATCCCTTGCAGTTTGGTCTGCTGTTTGAGCGCTTCCTCAATCCCGAGCGCGTCTCGATGCCGGATTTCGACATCGACTTCTGCCAGGACCGGCGCGAGGAGACGATCCGCTACGTGCAGCAGAAATACGGCCACGATCGCGTCGCCCAGATCATCACGCACGGCAAGCTGCAGGCGCGCGCCGTGCTGCGCGACGTCGGCCGCGTGCTGCAGATGTCCTACGGACAGGTCGACAAGCTGTGCAAGATGGTGCCGAACAATCCAGCGAACCCCGTCACGCTGCAGCAGGCGATCGACGGCGAGCCCAAGCTGCAGGAGGCGCGCGATAGCGAGCCGCTCGTCGCCCGACTGCTCGAGATCGCGATGAAGCTCGAGGGGCTCTACCGCCACGCCTCGACGCATGCCGCCGGCATGGTGATCGGCGACCGCCCGCTCGAGGAGCTGGTGCCGATGTATCGAGATCCCAAGTCGAGCATGCCGGTCACCCAGTTCAACTGGAAGATGGTGGAGGCGGCGGGCCTCGTGAAGTTCGACTTTCTCGGCTTGAAGACGCTGACCGTGCTGGAGGCGGCCGTGCGCCTCATCGAGAAGGGCCGCGGCCTCAAGATCGATCTGCCAACTCTGCCGCTTGACGACAAGGCCGCCTACGAGCTGCTCGCGCGCGCGGACACCGTCGGCGTGTTCCAGCTCGAATCGACCGGTATGCGCGAAAGCCTCAAGCGCCTGAAGCCCGACCGCTTCGAGGACATCATCGCCATGGTGGCGCTCTATCGCCCGGGCCCGATGGACAACATCCCGACCTACATCAATCGCAAGCACGGCGACGAGCCGATCGAATACCCGCACGCCATGATCGAGCCGATCCTGAAAGAAACCTACGGCGTCATCATTTACCAGGAGCAAGTCATCCAGATCGCGCAGGTGATGGGCGGCTACTCGCTGGGCCAGGCCGATCTGTTGCGCCGAGCCATGGGCAAGAAGGACAAGAACGAGATGGCCGCTCAGCAGGCCAAGTTCGTCGAGGGCGCGGTGGCGAACGGCGTCACCAAGGCCGACGCCGTCCTCATCTTCCAGCTCGTCGACAAGTTCGCGGGCTACGGTTTCAACAAGAGCCACGCGGCAGCCTACGCGATGGTGTCCTACCACACCGCCTACCTGAAGGCGCACTATCGCGAGGAGTTCCTCGCCGCCTCGATGACGCTCGATCTCAACAACACCGACAAGCTCGCCATGTTCGCGACCGAAGCCCGCCGATCCGGCATCGAGGTGAAGCCGCCGTGCGTCAATCTCTCCGAGGTCGCCTTCACGGCTGAACCGCCGCCTTCCCCCTCTCCCCGCTCGCGGGGAGAGGGTCGGGGGGGGGGGGGGGCACACCCCCCCACACACAAAGCCGCCCCCCCCCACCCCCCCGGCGCCGGCCCCCCCCCCAAACCCCAAACCCCACAGGGAGGGG
>JANOJW010000501.1:0-4990 GCA_031418955.1 Hyphomicrobiales bacterium
CAGGCGATGGCGACGCCGAGCGTGATGAAGCCGAGGTAGTTGAACTTGCGGCCCGGCCGCTTGCCGCCCGCCGGCATCAGCAGCGCGATCATGGTGAAGGCAAGGACGCCGACCGGCAGGTTCAGATAGAACGCCCAGCGCCAGTCGAGATACTCGGTGACGTAGCCGCCGATAGTGGGCCCGAACACCGGGCCGAACATCACGCCGACGCCCCACCAGGCCATGGCGGTGCCGAACTCCTCGCGCGGGTAGATCGACAGCAGCGCCGACATCGCGAGCGGCAGGAGGGCTGCGCCGAACACGCCCTGCATGGTGCGATAGAACAGGATCTCGGACAGCGAATCCGCCTGCCCGCACATCACCGCAAAACAGGTGAAGCCGACGATTCCGATCAGCAGCAGGGGTTTGCGGCCATAGATCGAGCCGATCGCGCCCCACAGCGGCGTCATCACCGTGAGCGTGATCAGGAACGACGTCATCACCCAGGCGATCTGGTCCTGCGTCGCCGACAGCGCGCCCTGCATGTGGCGCAGCGCAATCGACACGATCGTGGTGTCGAATACCTGCACGAGCGGTGCCAGGATCAGTGCGATGGTGACGAGCCGGAGCCGCATGCCGGTGAGCTTCGGCTCGGAAGCCCCCGGCGCCGCGATCACCGTCACGGCTGCCCCCGGTCGCCGGCCTTGGCACTGCCGAACAAGCCGCGCGCCCATCGCGGCACTTGGCGCCGGTGCTCGGTGTCGATGGTGACGACGACGCTCATGCCGGCGCGCAAGGGTGGGGCGCCCGGCTGCGGATCGAGCTTCAGCCGCACCGGCAAGCGCTGCACGACCTTCACCCAGTTGCCGGTTGCGTTCTGGGGCGGCAGCACCGCGAACTCGCTGCCCGTGGCCGAGCTGATCGACGTGACGGTGCCGCGGCGATCAACGTCTGGAAAGGTGTCGATGTGCACTGTTGCCGTCTGGCCGGGCTTCACGTGTGTGAGCTCGGTTTCCTTAAAATTGGCCTGGATCCAGATCTCGTCGGCGGAAACGAGGCTGAACACGGTGCGCCCCGCCGTTACATGCTCGCCGGGCTTCAAATCGAAGTTCGTCACGAACCCCGCGACGGCGGCTTTGATCTCGGTGCGCGCCAGATCGAGCGCGGCCTGGTCTCGCTGCGCCTGCGCCTCGCGCACCGACGGATAGGTCTCGACCGGCGCATCGGGGCTGCCGCCGAGCTTGGCGCGCACCTCGGCGATCTCCTGCTCGATGATTCCGATCTGGTCGCGAGCATTGCGCAGGTTCCGCTCGGCAACGTCCATGCCGGACTGCGAGACGATGCCCTTCTTGGAGAGCAGCCGCTGGCGATCGTGCGCTTGCGTGTGGAAACCGGCATCGCCTTCGACCTGCTTCATCCGCGCCACGCGCTGCCGGTAGAGCGCCTTGGCGGCTTCTGCATCGCGAATGGCGGCGGCGAGCTGCGCGTCGGTCTTGGCGAGCGCGATTCGGTGCGGCTCGGGGTCGAGCTGGAACAGCAGCGCGCCTAGCTCGACGCGCTGGTCGGCCGCGACCGCGACTTTGACGACGCGGCCCGAGATGTCGGCGCTGACGGCGACCTTGTCGGCCTTCACGTAGGCGTTGTCGGTCGACATGTAGCGGCCGCCGGCGAGATAGATCCACAGGCCGGCCAGCACCGCGATGAGGGGCCCGATGAGCGCAATCGCGGCGGTGCGCGCAAACTTCGGATGCGCGAGAAAGGCAAACCGCGGCGAACGGACTCTAGCTGTCGGCGGCTCCTCGCCCGGAGCCTGCGGGCCGCGGTCAGACGTGCTCTTCTGCATGGCGCTTGCGCCCCCGTTTGGCGGTCGGTTGCCCCGCTTCTTCGAGCGGAGGTGCGGCCAGCATGTTGTCTTTGATCGCGAGCAGCAGCTCGATCAGCTTGTCGGCGTCGGCCTTGGCGATGCCTGCGAGCGCTTCCTCCCGCGTCGTAGTCGAGAGTGCGCGCAGCCGGTCGAGAACGGGCTGCACCTCGTCCTTGAGATACAGGTTCCAGGCGCGACGGTCGTCGGGGTCGGGCCGGCGTTCGACGAAGCCCTTCTCGACCAGCCGGTCGATGTGGCGGCCAAGCGTGATCTGCTCGATCTCGAGGATCTCGGCCAGCGCCGACTGGGTGATGCCCTCGCGGCGGCGGAGCTGGGCCAACACGCGCCACTGGGCCCGCGTGAGGCCGAGGCGGCTCGCACGCGCATCGAAGCGCTCGCGCACCAGTCGCGACACGTCGGCCAGCAAGAACCCGAGCGATCGGGTCAGATAGGGATCGGTGCTCATGGTCGCGATTATGCTAAGCTGACTTATAATAATGCAAGCTTAGCGATGCACGGCTGACCTGAGGAATTTGAATGGGTTGTCGCTTGATGCTCGCCGCCGACCGAAGGTTGTGGCCGGCCGGATTTTTCCACAGGCCTCTGTGGATAAGTGCAATGCAAGCGATATTCGTAGCTGCGGGCAAGAAAGTGGGGTACGGATCACTTCACAGGATCCAAGAGGGTCCAGTCCCTGAGTGTGCGTCTCCCCCAGCCGGTCCCCCCGGAGTCTTCCTGAATTCGCCACTTAGGTTTTGTGCCCCGGTCTCGCGACCGGGGCACTTTTTTTGCTATCATTACAAAACGTTGACAGGCAGGTCTGCTAGCCGGCAGCCTTGAGGTTGGCGGCGACCTTGTTCCAGTTCACGGTATTCCACCACGCCTTCAGGTAGTCGGCGCGACGATACTGATGCTTCAGGTAGTAGGCGTGCTCCCACACGTCCACCCCGAGCAGGGGCTTCGCGCCAAGGTCCATGTGCGGCGTGTCCTGGTAGGGCGTGTTCACGGCGGCGAGCTTCTTGTCCTTGTTGACGACGAGCCAGGCCCAGCCCGATCCAAAGCGCGTCATGCCCGCCTGCGACACGGCCGCCATCATCTTGTCGACGTCGCCGAACGCACCGTTGATCGCACTCGCCACCTCCTCGGTCGGCCCCTTAGGACCGCCCGGGGTCATGAGGTCCCAGAAATACGTGTGATTCCAGTGCCCGCCGCCTGCATTGCGCACCGGCGTGCGGACCGCCTCGGGCACCGCCGACAGGTTCGAGATGATCTCGACGATCGGCTTCTTTGTGAGATCGGGGAACTTCTCGACCTGCGCGTTGAGGATGCCGATGAAGGCATTGTGGTGGTTCTTGTGATGAAAGCCCATGGTCGCGGCATCGATGTGGGGCTCGAGCGCTTCGTAGGCGTAACCCAGCGGGGGCAGGGAAAAGGCGGGCTGGGCCTGAGCCAGCACGACGCCGGCCCGGCCGATGATGGCGGGCGCAGCAAGGCCGGCGACGGCGCCGGCTGCAAGTCTCAGGGCGTTGCGGCGATCCATGAACCAAGTCTCCTCTGGGGGTGGCAATACCCGGCGGGTCGGCTCGCCCCCCGGCAGTGTCGCGACTCGAGCACCACACAATGCAACGCACCCCGCGACAAGTCCGATCACCACGCCGCGATCACGATTTTGCGATCCGCATGCGATGGCGCGTGATCGGGCAGAACTGCGCTAAGCTACGGCCATGACCGACGCCCCCCATAAGCAACGCCTCGACGTCGCGCTCGTTGCGCGCGGGCTCGTCGTGTCGCGGGCGCGCGCGAAGGACATCGTCAAGCGCGGCGAGGTGCGCGTCGCGGGCGTCGTGGTGGCGCGCACGTCGATGCTTGTTGGACCCGACTCGGTGATCGAGCTGGCGCCCGGCGCCGGCGACTACATTTCGCGTGGGGCGCTTAAGCTGCGCCCGGCCCTGTCAGCCTTCGGGCTGTCGCCGGCAGGGCGCGTCGCGCTCGACGTCGGCGCGTCGACCGGCGGCTTCACCGAGGTGCTGCTCTTGGGCGGCGCTGCCAAGGTCTATGCCATCGACAACGGACGCGATCAGTTGCACCCGCGTCTCAAGTGCGATCCGCGCGTCGTCTCGCATGAGGAGACCGACAGCCGTCGCTTGTCGGTGGATCTGATCCTGGAGCCGATCGGGGCGCTGGTTGCCGACGTGAGCTTCATCTCGTTGCGCAAGGCCCTTCCCGCGGCACTCGCGCTGGCGGCACCCGGGTGCTGGCTCGTCGCGCTGATCAAGCCGCAGTTCGAAGCCGAGCCGTCATGGATCCCGAAGGACGGCGTCGTCACCGATCCCGACGTGCACGAGGACGTGGTGGATGCGGTGCGCGACTGGTTCGCGGGCCGGCCCGGCTGGCGCGTGATCGGGCTCATGGCCTCACCGCTCAGAGGCGGCGACGGCAACGCCGAATTCCTGATCGGGGCAATGCACGATGGCTGAGGCTGAGCGCGTCGAGATCGGCACGGTTGTGCGTCTGGGACACGAGGGCGACGGCATCGTCGAAACACCCGACGGGCTGGTCTATGTGCCAGGTGCGCTGCCGGGAGAGCACGTCGCTCGCGACGGCCGCGACTTCACGCTCGGACCAACCGTTTCGCTCGACCGCCGCGGCGCCTTTCTGTGCCCGCATTTTACCCGCTGCGGCGGCTGTGCGCTGCAGCACATGAGCGACGATCTCTATCGCCGGTGGAAGGCGAGGCTGATACCCGACGCGCTGGCCACGCACGGGCTTGCAGCCGACATCCGCCCGATGATCGAAGCCCCCCGCAACTCGCGCCGGCGGGCGGTCCTGACGGTCCGTCGCGATGGCCGGGAGATCGTCGTCGGCTTCCATGCGCCCCGGTCGCACGAGCTGGTTGCGATCGAGCAATGTGCCGTCCTCACGCCCGCGATCGTGGCGGGCCTTGGGGCCGTGCGCGCCATGTCGCGCTTCCTGCTCACGCCGAAGGGCGACGCGCGGGTCACCGTCATCGACACCCCGCACGGCCTCGACCTCGCCTTCGAAACGCCACGCCCCGACCTCACGCCCGACGCCCTGCGCGCGCTCACCGCCGCCGCCGACAGCCATCGCCTTGCGCGTGTCTCGACGGGTGGCGAGGTGCTGCTGAAG
>JANOJW010000502.1:0-4327 GCA_031418955.1 Hyphomicrobiales bacterium
CAGCAGCATGGCCGTGGCGGTTCCGGTCAGTGCCGCGCGCACTTCGGCATAGTAGGTGCCGTTGGCGGTGCCGATCTCGCGGTAGACAGGAAGATCGGAACCATCGAACCACGACGTCACGCGCGTCCAGAACGTCTTGACCCGCACCTTCTCCTGCCCGTCGATCACGTCGGGTTTGGGGCGCTGCGGGCCCATCAGGGAATCGACGACCAGCTCGCCGTCGCGGTCATAGATACGTCCGCGCGTGTTGTGGTGCGTCGGCTGGATCAGCTTGCGCAGCACCGGGCCGACCTGATCGGGGCGCAGCGACAGTTCATAGGCAGCGAACCGGTCGTCGCGGAACGGCGCGCGCGGGCTGTCGATCTCGGGCAGCCGGTCGGGATCGAAGGACAGGCGGTTGTCGCGCTCGAGGCTGGCGTTGGCGGCAATCGCGGCGGCGATGATCTCGCCCTGGACTTTCAGGCTCTCGCGCTTGGCCGTGATCAGCCATTCCTGGTGCTTGCTGAGCCAAAGCATGCCGCTCAACAGCACGACGAGGCCGATCAGGTTCGACAGGATGATGCGCCGCGCCAGTGTGCGGGTGAAGGAGCGATAGATGCTGCCCTTACGGATCCGTTCGAGCCCGGGCTGTGCCGCCGCCGGAATCTGCAGCCGCAGCAGCGCAACCTGGGTCGCGCGCGCCAGCCGGTGCGTCTGGCGCGCCGCAGCCGCAGCGTGGCGCCAGACGCCGCCCAGCACGCTCCGGCTGTCGGTCTCGAAGGCCATGCGCCAACCCCGCTCAGGCTTCCTTGAACCGGTAGCCGACGCCGTAGAGGGTTTCGATCACGTCGAAGTCGTCATCGACGACTTTGAACTTCTTGCGCAGACGCTTGATGTGGCTGTCGATGGTGCGGTCGTCGACGTAGACCTGATCGTCGTAGGCAGCGTCCATCAGCGCATCGCGCGTCTTGACCACGCCGGGGCGTGTGGCCAGCGCCTGCAGAATCAGGAACTCGGTGACGGTCAGCGTCACCGCCTTGTTGTCCCAGTGGCAGGTATGCCGCTCGGGATCGAGCTTCAGCTGGCCACGCTCGATGATGCGGGCCGCCTCGGCGGCGCCCGTCGGGCCTTCCTTCGGCTGGAAGCGCCGGAGTACTGCCTTGACGCGCTCGACGACGAGCCGCTGCGAGAAGGGTTTGGCGATGTAGTCGTCGGCGCCCATCTTGAGGCCGAACAACTCGTCGATCTCCTCGTCCTTGGAGGTGAGGAAAATCACCGGCATATCGGATACTTGGCGTACCCGGCGCAACAGTTCCATCCCGTCCATCTTCGGCATCTTGATGTCGAAGATGCCGAGGTCGGCGGGCTCGTCCGAAAGCGCCGCCAGCGCCTCCTGGCCATCGCCGTAGGTCCGCACCTTGTAGCCCTCCGCTTCGAGCGCCATGCGGAGGGAAGAAAGAATGTTTCTCTCGTCGTCGACGAGGGCGATCGTGCTCTTCTGGTTCATGATCCTGATCCCCGGCGGCAGATGCGAAAACTGAGACGCCGCTACTGTGGCCCCAACATGAGCGAAATGTGGCATGCTCACGATGGCGCAGATGGTCTGAATGTTACCTGAACACAGCGTCGACGCAACCAACCGCCGACCCGGTGCCCAGGATGCCTATTGAGAAGCCCGCTGCAACAGCTTCCGCGAACGGACCTTCGCTCGGCTACGAAGCTCGACAGCTACTGCGGCAGAGCACAGTCGCCACGCTCGCCACCATCGATCGAGCGACCGGGGCACCCTATGCCTCTCTGGTGCAAGTAGCAACCGCACCCGATGCGAGTCCCGTGCTGCTGATCTCCGCGCTCGCCCGTCACACTCAGAACCTCGCCGCCGATCCACGTGCGAGCCTGCTCGTCGACAGCCGCACGCGAGCCGGCGATCCGTTGACCGCGCTGCGCACGACGATGATCGGACGGGCCGCTGCGGATGATACGGTCCACGGACGCGCCCGCTTCCTGCGCCGGCACCCGGGGGCGGCGGACTATTCAGCGTTCGGCGATTTCGGCTTCTGGCGCCTCGATGTGAGCGTGGCTCACACCATCGCCGGATTCGGCCGCATTCGGGAACTTCCGGGCGAGGCGGTTCTGCTTGTGCACCCCGTCGTTGCGGAGTTGGCCGCCAGCGAGGAGCGGCTGATCGCCAGAAGTGCTGGACGGCTCATCGGGATCGACGTCGAGGGTATCGATCTGGCCTCGGGGGAGCGCCGGCAGTTCGCCGTCCCGCTCGATGATTTGAGCGCGGCCGAAAGCCGGATCGCCCAGCTACTCTGACTTTGTTATCGGCGTTTATGCAGCTACTCCAGACCGTTGGCCACATTTCAACAAGCCCGGATCGGACCATCGCCACCGTGTCACAATTTGCTGCGACCATTGGCCAGATTGCGATATCAATGGGTGGCGGGGCAACCAACGAGGCTGCGCCCAACAGGTGCAGACCGCACCCACGACAGCCACAGGGCTGATTTCTTTCGGGACAAGACGAGTTGCTTTCGGGACAAGACGAGCAGCATTGCCGGACGACATGCGATCCGGCGACAGTGGCTCGATGACCATCAGCGGAACGCGACGAGCGCAGCGACATGACGAATGATCTCTTTTCCCTGAGCGTTCCGGGCAAAGTGCACCACAATCTCGGCGCCGTGGAACTGCTCGAGCACGCAATCGCGCGCCGCGAGGGCCGCTTCGCCTCGACCGGCGCCTTCGTGGTGGAGACCGGCGCCCACACCGGCCGCTCGGCGCAGGACAAGTTCGTCGTCCGTGACGCCACCACCGACACAGAAATCTGGTGGGACAACAACAAGTCGATCACGCCGGCCCAGTTCGAGCGCCTCTACGTCGAGTTCCAGAGCCACGCCCGCAATCTCGACCTCTACGTGCACGATCTCTACGCTGGCGCTGATCCCGCGCACCGCCTCAACACGCGGATCTTCACCGAGTTCGCCTGGCACGGCGCCTTCATCCGCCATCTGCTGCGTCGCCCCGAGCCCAAGGATCTGGCGAGTTTCCAGCCCGAGTTCACGGTGGTCAATCTGCCGAGTTTCCGCGCCGACCCGGCCAAATTCGGCGTCCGCTCCGAGACCGTGATCGCGTGCGACCTCGCGCGCCGGCTGGTGCTGATCGGCGGCTCGTCCTATGCGGGCGAGACGAAGAAATCCGTCTTCACCTTCCTCAACTACCTGATGCCGAGCCTCGGTGTGATGCCCATGCACGGCTCGGCGAACGTGGGCAAGGGCGGCGATGCGGCCGTGTTCTTCGGCCTCTCGGGCACCGGCAAGACGACGCTGTCGGCTGATCCCAAACGCACACTGCTGGGCGATGACGAGCACGGCTGGTCCGACACCGGCATCTACAATTTCGAGGGCGGCTGCTACGCCAAGACGATCCGCCTGTCGGCCGAGGCCGAGCCCGAGATCTGGGCCGCCTCCAACCGCTTCGGCGCCGTGCTCGAGAACGTGATCCTCAATCCAGCGACACGCGCTCCCGACTTCAATGACGGACGCCTCACCGAGAACACGCGCTCGGCCTATCCCCTCGACTACATTCCGAACGCCAGCGCTGCCGGCACCGCCGGCCACCCCAAGAACATCGTCATGCTGTGCGCCGACGCGTTCGGCGTCATGCCGCCGATCGCCAAGCTGTCGCCGAGCCAGGCCATGTACCACTTCATGTCGGGCTATACGGCGAAGGTCGCGGGCACCGAAAAGGGTCTCGGCGCCGAGCCGTCGGCGACGTTCTCGACCTGCTTTGGCGCGCCCTTTCTGCCGCGTCACCCCAGCGACTACGGCAACATGCTGCGCCAGCTGATCGCCAAGCACAACGTCGATTGCTGGCTGGTCAACACCGGCTGGACCGGCGGCAAGTACGGCACGGGCCATCGCATGCCCATCAAGGCGACGCGTGCGCTCCTCGATGCGGCCCTGTCGGGCGAACTGAACGGCAAACCCATGCGCAGGGATGCCTTCTTCGGTTTCGAAGTGCCGATGGCGCTCGAGGGTGTCGACCCAAAAATCCTCAATCCGCGCAGCACCTGGGCGGACACCAAGGCCTACGACGCCACGGCGCGTGCGCTCGTCGAGATGTTCGCCAAGAATTTCGCGAAGTACGCAGCTCATGTCGATGACGATGTGAAGGCCGCGGCCCCGGCTTTGCAGGCCGCCGCCGAATAGCCGTGGGTGCAGCGTCAGCGTGCCGACGAACGAGGCAAAAGTCCGAGCGGGTGTCGCCGGACACTGTGCGCGGGACGGGGGGCGGCTGTCGTTGTCCGAACCGGTGGTGGGGCGCGCCATGTCGGGCCGCTCCA
>JANOJW010000503.1:0-4784 GCA_031418955.1 Hyphomicrobiales bacterium
AGTCAGTCAGTCAGTCAGTCAATCAGTCAGTGAGTCAGTCAGTAAGTCAGTCAGTCAGTCAGTAAATCTGTCAGTTAGTCGTCAGTCAGTCTTATCAGTCAGTCAGACTGTCAGCCAGTCAATTAGTCAGTCAGTCAGTCAGCGTCAGTCAGTCACTCGACGGCGTAGGCGCCCGCGTTCTCCAGCGCCTTGATGTCCCGATAGACAGCCATGGCCTCGTCGATGGTCTTGCCGACGGCGCGCAGGCCGCCCGTCCAGGTGCTCTTGCGTGGCACGAGGCCCGCATGGCCCTGGATCGGGATGCCGGCCTCGGCCGCTGCCTCGACGAAGCGGGGCGCCCACTGGCACATGATGGCGTCGGCGCCGATTGCCATGGCGTCATAGCCGACGCGCACGGCTTCCGCCGGCGTCGCCGCCGCGACCAGCGGCACCGAAAAGGCCATGAACACGGTTGGCGCGGCGCGGCGGATCTCGGCCGCCGACTGCGGGGCCTTCGGGTCGAACCGCACCTTCATCGTATCGATGCCGGCCTCCTCGGCGGCGGCGGCCTCCTCGGGCGAAAAGCACAGCGTTTCGCAAAGGATGCGCCGGCCTTTCTGGTCGCGCAGATCCTTCACGGTGTAGTTGCGCGTGCCGTAGTGACCGCCAAGCGTCATCACGCGCTTCAGGCCGCGGTTGCTGGCGTCCCGTGGTGGAATTCCGCCGTCACCCGTTGCGTGGCTCGCCATGTGTGCTCTCCTAAGTCTCGATTGCCGCACGCGCCTTTGCCTGTGTCGACGGGCGGCCAGCGGCACATGTATAAGCTCCCATCGACCTGTGGAATGTGGCGCACGATGGGTCCTCGGGACAAGCCCGAGGATGACGAGCGCGATGGCCTGGAGCACCCCATGAACGACGTCACCGGCTTCGAGGCCATGGTCAAGGGCCACATCATCTCGCCCTTTACGCGCCTGCGCCGCTTGCTCGCCGACGTGGCGCCTGGTCACGCCCGACCGATCGAGATGACGGCAGGCGACCCCAATGAGGCGATGCCGGGCTTCATCCCCGATCGACTCCAGGAGGCGAAGCAGACGCTCAGCTCCTACCCGCTGACGCGCGGCAATGACGACCTCCGGCGCACCATCGGCGCCTGGATCGAGCGGCGCTACGGCATCGCCGGCCAAGTCGACCCGCTCAAGGAGCTGATCGTCCTCAATGGCTCGCGCGAGGGACTGTTCTATGCGCTGCTGCCAGCCGTTGGCCGCAAGCGCGTGGCGGGCAAGCCCGTCGTCCTGATGCCGAACCCTTATTATCATGCGTACTTCGGCTCAGCTTCCGCCGTAAACGCGGAAACGGTGTTCCTCGATGCGACGGGGGCGACGGGACACCTTCCCGACCTCGACGCGCTCGAGAAGGAAACCGCCACGCTCGAGCGGACCGTCGCCTTCTACCTCTGCACGCCGGCCAATCCGCAGGGCGCCGTGAGCAGTCCAGCCTACATGCGAAAGGCGCTGGAACTCGCCCGTCGCTACGACTTCATGTTGTTCGTCGACGAGTGCTACTCGGAAATCTACTCGCGCGAGCCTCCGACCGGGGGCCTTCAAGTTGCCGCCGCGACGCCTGAAAAATTCAAGAACGTCGTCGTCTTCAACTCGCTCTCCAAGCGCTCCAATCTGCCGGGCCTGCGCTCGGGCTTCGTCGCTGGCGATGGCGATTTCATCGAGACGCTTGCCGAGGTGCGCAACCTCACCGGGCCCCAGATGCCCGGCATCATCCAGCATGCATCGGTGGCGGCGTGGGGCGAGGAGCAGCACGTCGCGGTGATCCGGCAGGCCTACCGCGCCAAGTTCGACCTGTGCGACGAGGTGCTCGAGGGCCGGTTCGACTACAAGCGGCCAGCCGGCGGGTTCTTCCTGTGGCTCGATATGAGCCATCTGGGCGGCGGCGTCGAGGCGACGGTACGTCTCTGGAAGCGCTGCGGTGTCAAAGTGGTTCCCGGCGCCTTCCTGGCCCAGCCGAACCGCGACGGGGTGAACCCCGGCGACCAGTACGTGCGCGTGGCGCTCGTGCATCCGGTGGCGACGATCCGGGAGGCGCTCGAGCGCGTCGTGGCGCTCGGGGTGTGAACACGCAGCGTTTGCCGTGGACCGATGCCCCTAAGCGGCGCGGCGCCTGCACCCAGCCGTAGGGCGCAATAGGCGGTCTGCACTTCCGCCGTATTGCGCCGCCTCGGGTATGGTGCGCGACGCGGTGCAATACGCCCCTGAAGGAGGGGCTATTGCACCGTACGCGCACGGCCCAGCTTCCAATTGATCATCGCTCGCGCCTATAGTGATCCGGCATCCGACAGTGCCCATCACATCGCGGGACGCATGGCCGAGGTCTTCATTTCCTACAAGCGAGAGCGGCGCCCGGCGGCGCGGCATCTCGAGCAGATTCTGATCCGCTACGGCTACACCGTCTGGTTCGACCTGGCACTCGTGCGCGGCCACGACTACGAGACGCAGATCGAACGCGAGCTTGCCGCCGCCAAGGCCGTGATCGTGCTCTGGTGCGGGCTCTCGGTGCAGTCGCCGGGTGTGCGCTCGGAAGCCAGCCGCGCCAAGTCGCAGGACAAGCTTGTTCCTCTGGTGATCGAACCGTGCCAGCTGCCGCTGTTCTCGACGCTGGAGCAGAACATCGACCTGACGGCGGCGGCTGGATCGCCGCGCGATCATGCGCTCGACGCCGTGCTCGACGATCTGGAGCGGCTGGTCGGGCGGGCCCCGCTGCCCGACTACAAGGCGCTGCGTGACTACGAGGCGACCTGGCGCGGGATGACCGGCGGGCTGTCGTTCGCCCGCCTGCCGCTCGAGCCGGTGGCAGCGCCGGAGATCGAGATCGGCGGGGAGACCGGTGCGTCTGGGGGCGCGTCCGCAGCGGCGTCACCCGGCCACGATTATGGGTTCTGGGAGCGCCAGTGGGACCGGCAGGGCGAGGGCAGCAATCTCGTCGCGCTCAGCGCCATCGCCGACGAGGCGCCGCGCTATTTCGCCGATCAGGCCCGCGCCCGGATCGCCGCGATCGAGGCCGAACGACAAAGAGCCGAGGCCGAACGCCGCGACCAAGCAGAGCGGCAGCGAGCCGAGGAAACGGTCGCGCGCCAGCGCCAGGCGGCCGAGGCGCGCTACAAAGCCGAGGGCCGCGTCCACATCCAGGCGCCGCACGTCCACGGCGCGCCGGACGGCTGGTTCCTGCCCGGCAACGGCCGCACCGAGTGGTTCCGCGACCTCGCCGACGGCCCTGAGATGGTGGTGGTGCCGGCGGGGCGCTTCCGAATGGGGTCGCCCGCAGGCACGGGCGCCGACCGTGAGCGGCCCGATCGCGAGGTGACCATCGCCCGGCCGTTCGCGGTTGGCCTCGCCCCGGTGACGCGCGGGCAGTTCGCCGCTTTCGTGGCGGCGACGCAGCGCGACATGTCTGGCGGTGCCTACGGCTGGACCGGCACCGAGTGGAAGCACGATGCGGGCTACTCATGGAACAACCCCGGCTTCGCGCAGGGCGACGATCATCCAGTCGTCTGTGTTCACTGGCTGGACGCGGTCGACTACGCGCAGTGGCTGGCCAAAGCGACGAGCCAGCCCTACCGCCTGTTGTCGGAGGCGGAGTGGGAGTACGCCTGCCGCGCCACCACCACGACGGCCTACAACACCGGCGATGCGATCACGAGAGCACAGGCGAACTTCGGTTCGAACGAGAAGGGCACGACGCCGGTGCGCAAGTATCCACCGAACCTATGGGGCCTCTCCGACATGCATGGCAATGTCTGGGAGTGGTGCCAGGAGTATCGGCACCCTGTATCAGTTGCTGACCAATCCGGTTTATGGCGGCCGCTGGCGGTTCAACCATGTCGACAGTCGGACACGTCGACGCAAGGCCGACGCCGAGCAGATCTTCTCGGATGCGCCGGCGATCATCCCGCCCGACCATTTCGCCAACGTCCAGGCGCTCCTGAAGGGGCGGAATCCTCGGATCGCACCGCCGCGTGCCGTCACCGGGCCGATCCTGCTGACCGGTCTGGCATTCTGTAGCCTGTGCAACGGCGCGTCGTGCCGGAGGCGCGCTTTCAGCAGCCTGTGCAACGGCGCGTCGTGCCGGAGGCGCGCTTTCAGCACGATGTCGCTGCGTACGGGGACATCCAAGTCCGGCAAGGTGCATCGGTATTACGCCTGCTCGACCTGCGCTCGAAAGGGGAAGAAGGCTTGCCCCGGTCGGACGGTGCAGATGGACCGCCTCGATCATCTCGTGACCAAGCACTTGATGGAAAAGCTGCTCAGCGGTGACCGGCTCTGGGAGCTGTTGTCGACCCTGGCAGGGCCTGGCCGAACGGCGGGCGGAGCGGGCAGCTTCGGTTGATGCGCGTTTGGCGGCCCTTGAGCGCGAGGCCGCGAACGCCGACGACAAGCTGCGACGATTGTACAAGCTGATCGAAGACGGCATCGCTGAAATGGATGACCTGCTCAAGGAGCGGATCACGGCCTTGAAGACAGACCGCGACCGGTCACGCGAGGCGCTCGCCCGCGCCAAGGGCAACGTCAAAGCCAAATCCGAGGTGACCGAAGACGCCGTCGCCCGTTTCGGCCAGGTGATGCGCCAACGCATTCAGGAGGGCGACACGCCTGCACGCAAGGCGTGGTTGTCGTCGATCGTCGAACCCATCGAGGTCGACGAGGGCACAAATCGCTTGGTTGGCCGAAAAGATGTTTTGGAACAGTGGGGTATGGCGGGTGCGGCTGGCGGTCCAGGGGTTCGCACTTTTGTTCCGA
>JANOJW010000504.1:0-1842 GCA_031418955.1 Hyphomicrobiales bacterium
GTCGCGCGCCAACTCGTGGAAGACGATGATCTCGTCGATGCGGTTCAAGAACTCGGGCCGGAAGTGGCCCTTCAGCGCTTCGGTGACCTTGTCGCGCATGCGCTCGTAGCTCAGCGCCGAGTCGGCCTTGGTGAAGCCGACGCTGCCCTTGCGCAGATCTTGCGTGCCCAGGTTGCTGGTCATGATCAGCACCGTGTTGCGGAAGTCGACCGTGCGACCCTGGCTGTCGGTCAGGCGACCTTCTTCCAAGATCTGCAGCAACGTGTTGAACACATCCGGGTGCGCCTTCTCGATTTCGTCGAACAGCACCACGCTGAACGGCTTGCGCCGCACGGCCTCGGTGAGCTGGCCACCCTCTTCGTAGCCGACGTACCCAGGGGGCGACCCGACCAGGCGACTGACGGTGTGCTTCTCCATGTACTCGCTCATGTCGAGCGCGATCAGGCTGTTCTCGTCGCCAAACAAAAACTCAGCGAGCGTCTTGGCGAGCTCGGTCTTGCCGACGCCGGTTGGGCCGAGGAAGATGAACGAACCACTCGGGCGCTTCGGGTCCTTCAACCCGGCGCGCGTGCGGCGCACACTCTGGCTGACGGCCGTGACGGCATCGTCTTGTCCAATCATGCGCTTGTGGAGTTCGCCCTCCATATTCAGCAGCTTGGCGGTCTCTTCTTCGGTGAGCTTGAACACGGGGATACCGGTCCAGATGGACAGCACCTCGGCGATGGCTTCCTCGTCGACCTCGTCGAACAAGTCGACACCGCTGGCCTTCACTTCCGCTTCCTTGGTCGCCTTCTCCTCAAGAAGCGCCTTCTCCTGATCGCGCAGGCGACCGGCTTCTTCGAAGCGCTGCTCCTCGACGGCGCGCTTCTTAGCCTCTTGCACATCGGTGAGCTTCTGCTCGATCTCGCGCAGATCGGGCGGCGTAGCCATGCGCTTGATACGCAAGCGGCTGCCTGCTTCGTCGATCAGGTCGATCGCCTTGTCGGGTAAGTGACGATCGCTGATGTATCGGTCGGCAAGGTTCGCAGCCGCGACAATCGCTTGATCGGTGATCGTGACGCGGTGGTGTGCCTCGTACTTGTCGCGCACACCGCGAAGTATCTCGATGGTGTGCGCCAACGTCGGCTCTTCCACGCGCACCGGCTGGAAGCGACGCTCGAGCGCTGCATCTTTCTCGAGGTGCTTGCGATACTCGTCGAGCGTTGTCGCGCCGATTGTCTGCAGCTCGCCGCGAGCAAGCATCGGCTTCAGGATGCTCGCCGCGTCGATGGCCCCTTCGGCGGCACCCGCGCCGACGAGCGTGTGGATCTCGTCGATGAACAGGATGATGTCGCCGCGAGAACGAATTTCCTTCAGCACCTTCTTGAGGCGCTCCTCGAAATCGCCGCGGTAACGACTGCCCGCGACCAAGGCGCCGAGGTCGAGCGTGTACAACTGCTTGTTGCGCAACGTGTCGGGCACGTCGTTGTTCATGATCTTCTGCGCGAGGCCTTCGACGATGGCGGTCTTGCCAACACCCGGCTCGCCGATCAGCACTGGGTTGTTCTTGGTGCGCCGGCTGAGGATTTGCATCACGCGTTCCATCTCGCGGCTGCGGCCAATCACCGGATCGAGCTTGTTCTCGCGCGCAAGTTGGGTGAGGTTGCGTCCGAACTGATCGAGAATCTGGCTGTTGCCCTTATCGGACGGCTCGTCTTTGGCCGCGGCACCCGAGGCAGGCGTGGCCTGTGGCTCGCCTTTGCCCTGGCCACCCTGATAGCCCGACAACAGTTGAATCACCTGCTGTCGAACGCGACTGAGATCGGCTCCCAATTTGACGAGCACCTGTGCGGCAACGCCTTC
>JANOJW010000505.1:0-5393 GCA_031418955.1 Hyphomicrobiales bacterium
AAAAGCGATGCCGGAAAACTTGATCCTCAAGACCGAAACCCCAAATGCATGCCAAGTGAGCGATCGGGCTCGCCTCAGCCGGGTCGGGCTGCTATGACGCCGCGTCGCTCCCGGGCAAATCCATGGGACACCCATCGAACCGAGACGTCGCGAGACACCCGTTGAACGCGTTGGCTCACTCACTCCCCCCGCTCGAGGGCATTCCGGCCGGTGCCCGGGTCGTGGTCGCCATGTCGGGCGGCGTCGACAGCTCGGTGGTGGCCGCGCTGCTGCACCAGCAGGGCTATGACGTCATCGGGATCACACTGCAACTCTACGATCAGGGAGCAGCTGCAGCCCGCAAGGGATCCTGCTGCGCGGGACAGGACGTGCTCGACGCGCGCCGGGTTGCTGATGCCATCGGCATCCCGCATTACGTATTTGACTACGAGTCCCGCTTCCGCTCCGACGTGATCGAGCCGTTCGCGGCAAGCTATCTGGCCGGCGAAACGCCAATCCCATGCATCGCGTGCAATCAGACCGTGAAGTTCAGGGACCTGCTGGCGACGGCCCGGGAGCTCGGCGCCGCAGCACTTGCAACGGGGCACTACGCCGAACTCCGACATACGGCCCATGGGCCCGAGCTTTATCGCGCGGCCGATGCCGATCGGGATCAAAGCTACTTCCTGTTCGCCACCACGCGGCAACAATTGGATTTCCTCCGCTTCCCGATCGGCGCGCTGGCAAAGGCACAGGTCCGCCAGCTTGCCGCCGATTTCGCATTGCCAGTGGCCGCCAAACCCGACAGCCAGGACATCTGCTTCGTGCCGTCAGGCCGCTATGGCGACCTGATCGAGAAGCTCAGACCCGATGCAGTCGAGCCCGGCGAGATCGTGCATGTGGATGGCCGCATCCTCGGGCGGCACCGGGGGATCGTCCATTTCACGGTCGGTCAGCGCCGGGGGCTCGGGCTTCCGGGAGGCTCCCCTCCGGTCTTCGTCGTCGCTGTCGACGCTCCATCCCGCCGTGTGCTCGTTGGCCCGCGCGAGAGCTTGCATACACCGGAGATCATGGTAAAAACTGCAAACTGGTTCGGGTTCGAGCCTGATTGGGATAGCCTAGCGGGGGGAAAAGCGGTGCACGTTCGAGTGCGGTCGTCGCAGCCGCCACGTCCCGCCACACTTTTCACGCAGTCCGACGGTATCCGCGTGCGTCTGAGCGAAGCAGAATACGGTATTGCTGCCGGCCAAGCGTGCGTGTTCTATGCCGACGGCGGCGCGCGTGCGCGTGTCCTGGGGGGCGGCTTTATCGCTGCCCACCCAAACAACAACCTAGCCAGATTCCCCATGCCAGCATCCGGACAGAGCGAACAGGCCCCAAGAGAGAGCCTGGCGCAGCCGTCGACCTGAGCAGAGGGTGCCCTTGCCGGGGACAAATGCAAATTCTCCAGAGGAGCGAATGTAGCATGTCATCGACGTTGCGTTCAGGAGGCCGGCAAGGGCCGAACTCGACACGTCGTGCCGAAGGCGCGCAGGCAAGTCGTGCCGAAGGCGCGCAGACACGTCGTGCCGAAGGCGCGCAGACACGTCGCTCATTCAGCGGAACGGCTGAGTTGAGCGAGGATGCGGTTCGCAAGTCATACCGCCGCTGGGCTCCGGTGTACGACAACACGTTCGGCCGCTTCACGACGGAGGGCCGCCGCCACGCCGTGGAGATCATCAATCGCCGCCGGGGCCGCGTACTCGAGGTCGGCGTCGGCACGGGGCTCTCGCTCCCCAACTATGGAGGACAACTCGAGATTGTCGGCATCGACCTGTCGCCCGAGATGCTCGAAAAGGCGCGCGAGAAGTGCGCCGAGGAAAGCCTCGACAACGTCACCGGCCTGCACGAGATGGACGCTGGCGACCTCAAGTTTGCAGGGTCGAGCTTCGACACCGTGGTCGCGATGTATACGTTGACCGTGGTGCCCGAGCCCGAGAAGGTGATGCGCGAGCTTGCACGTGTCTGCAAGGTCGGCGGACACGTCATCCTGGTCAATCATTTCAGCCAGGACGAGGGCGTGCGCGGCTGGGTCGAACGCCGCATGGCGCCGTTCGGCGACAAGCTCGGCTGGCGCCCCGTGTTCGACGTTGATCGCGTGATGGTCTGCGAGAACCTGAAGGTGATCGACCGGCAGGCGCTGCGTCCGTGGGGCCTCTTCACGATGCTCACGTTCGAGAAGACCTTCGAGACCGCACCGGCGACGGTGTGATCCCGCCCGCAAGACGCACACGCGATCGTTCGAACGCTTGCAGCGCGAAGCGCCTGTGTTATAAAGCGCGCCATCGGCCGCACGAACGGGCGGCCGTATCCCGAGCCCCGGGCATGTCCCGGGGCTGAAACATTGGCGGAGCGTAGCGCAGTCTGGTAGCGCACTTGCTTCGGGAGCAAGGGGTCGGAGGTTCGAATCCTCTCGCTCCGACCAATTTTCTTACCGAACCAACAAATCAGAGTTTTGGACCGAGATTATGCGCGGCCGGGGCGTCCGCTGACAGCACGGGCGGGTCGCCGTCCCAGTCGCCTGACGACCCGCCGCGCGAGCCTCAATCGAGTTCGACGCCGTCCATGCCGGCGTTCTTCTTCACTTTCTTCAGCTGCTCGCGGAAGTGGCGGCCAGCTTCGCGCGGATCAGCCGTCTGCGGACGCTCGTCGCCGCGCCGCCAGCCCTCGAGCACGGCGATGCGGCCAAAGCCCGCCTGGAACACGCGCCCCGTGATGTCGGCCGCTTCCTCGCTCGCCAGATAGACGACGGTCGGCGACACCCACTTCGGATCGCGCTGGGCGAGCTGCTCGGGCGTCAGTTGCCGCAAGCCTTCGGTCATGCGGGTCTGCGCTGACGGCGAGAGCGCGTTGACGGTGACGCCGATGCGACGCAACTCGCGGGCCGCGATGATGGTGAAGGCGGCGATGCCGGCTTTGGCGGCGCCGTAGTTGGTCTGCCCGACGTTGCCGTAGAGGCCCGAGGTCGAGCTCGTGTTGATGATCGCGCCCTTCACCGGACCGCCGATCTCCTTGGATTTCGCCCGCCAGTACTCGGCGGCGTGGCGCGACGGCGCAAACGTGCCCTTCAAGTGCACCTTGATCACGTCGTCCCACTCGGCTTCCGTCATGTTGACCAGCATGCGGTCGCGCAGAATGCCCGCATTGTTGATCAGCACGTCGAGCTTGCCGAAGTGCTTGACGCAACTGTCGATCATGTTCTTGGCGCCGTCCCAGCTCGACACGTCGTCGCCGTTGACGATCGCATCGCTGCCCATCTTTTTGATCTCGGCCACCGTCTGCGCCGCATGCGAGGCGTCACGCCCCGTCCCGTCGACGTTGGCGCCGATGTCATTGACCATCACCTTGGCGCCTTCCTTGGCGAGCAGCAGGGCATGCTCCCGTCCAAGGCCTCGTCCCGCGCCTGTCACGATGGCGACGCGCCCTTCACACAACCGAGCCATGCAAACTCCTCCGTCTTGTCAGCTACCGATGCGGCAGTGTGCGACACGGCGAGGGAGAGATGCAACGGCCAGGATCGTGGGCCAGGAACGTGGGGGCCTGTCGATCACGGCGCGGAGGACGGCTGCAACGCAGTCCGCTGCGGTTTGGCGGGCGGTGGCGCTTTCTTCGCCGCTGGCGGGGCCTTCTTGGCAGCGGCTGGCGGCGCCACTGCGACCCGCGGCTTGTTCCTCGCCTCGAGATCGGCGAGCAGCACTTCCAGTAAAGGCGCGGCGATCTGGGCTGCGTGCACGCTGCGCCCGAACGGGGCGCGCGTCGAGCCGGTGCCGACCACCACCACGTAGGAATAGGCCTGCCCGTTGGCGAACTGCAGGCCGCCCGACACCCAGGTGTCGACCGTTTGGTTGGGATCCTCGGTGGTGTCGGTGCCGGTCTTGGCGAAGTGCAGGCGCAGACCGGCGCGCTCGCCCGCGCACCAGCCCGACAGGCTTTTCAGCGTGCCGTGCGGCTGGCCCTGGTGGCGATAGCACAGCGGGGCCTGCAGCATCGCCTTGACGAAGCCGTGCGCCTGCGGGCGGATGAAGCGGTTGGGCAGGATCGCCTGCATCGACGTGTCACCCTCCGCGGGTCCTGCCGCCGTGCCGCGATCGAGCGAGCGGAGCAGCGTCGGCGCGCGCACCGGGCGATGCCCCTCGCCGGTCAGCGCGGCGAGGATCACCCCCGACATGTGATGAACCCGTCTCGGCGAACCGGAGATGAGCCCGCGTGCAGCCGCCGTCGAGGGTGGCGTCGCCTCCGCCTCGCTGGCTGCCGGCGGCATGTGGAAGCCAAAGCCGTCGATGAGGCGCTTCATGCGCGCCTGTCCGATGTTGGCGGCGCGCCATTCCATCGGCCGGTTGAGCGAGCAGGCGAACGACACGATGGCGCGGCGGCTCTTGGGTGTGGCGCCATCGCCTTTGCTGCAAGCGTCGAGGCCGGCGGCTGGAGCGAGCGCGTCCGTGTACATGGTGTCGGCGCTGTCTTGACCCTCGTTGCCGGCAGCGATCGCGATCAGCATCTTGCCCGTCGAAGCGATGCGGCGCGGCTCCTTCTCCGGCACATAGCGACCGCTCGAAGCGTCGCGCGCGTAGGACGAGCCGAAATAGGGCGCCGTCTCGCCGGCCTCGTAGTAGCGCACGATCTCGCCCTTCGCGTTTGCCGCAACGACGACGACGTGCGGGCTTTTGGCGCCGCCCTTGGCCGTCTCGATCCTCCCTGGATCGAGCACATAACCCGGATTGAGCTTGTCGGCGACGCGGGCGTGGGTGCGGGCAAGCTCGGCCTTGATGGCGTCGGCGAAGGCGAGATTCTCGGTGACATCGAACGTCGTGGTGACGCCGCGCACCTGCTCGCGCCAGCCGAAGCCGAAGAGTTGCTTCAGCTCCTCGCGCATGCCGAAGCGGGCCGAAGCCATCAGAGCATTGGCGCGGATCATCGGATTGGCCTGCGCGCGCTTGGATGCCTGCGGGGCGTGGCGGTCGAGCGCCTCCTGCAGCTTCGGGCGCACCTTGGGATCGGGCGGACCGTTCGCCATCTCGACAAGTTCAAAGACAATCTTCTCGCGCTCGGCTTGGGTTGCGACGAGCTTCTGGGCGCAGGTCCGAGCCCGCACTTCCGTGATGTAGCGCCAGTGGTCGAGCCGCACCTCGTTCAGCCGCTCGTTGCCCTCGAGCAGGATGATCGGCTTGTTGACGGCCGAGGCCAGCACGAACTGCTCGGCGACGGTGAGGTCCTTCGCCTCCTTGCCGAACACCACGCGCGCCGTCATCTCGACGCCGTGCAGCGGTGCGCCGCCCGTGCGCTGGGCAAGCCAGAGGTGGTTTGCGGCCCACTGCTTCAACGGCGTGATGTCGCCACCGCGCGTGAGCTCATGATAGATCACCGGCGCCAGCCAC
>JANOJW010000506.1:0-28946 GCA_031418955.1 Hyphomicrobiales bacterium
CGGCCGCCGCGTCTACTCGCCGGTGCGCGACATTCCGACCGTCGCCAACGGTTTGGGCGTTGCGATCCTGTCGACGCCGAAGGGCGTGATGTCGGACACGCGCGCCCGCGAGGAGAAGGTCGGCGGCGAGATCCTGTGCAATATTTTCTGAGCGCGGCGCGGTTGCCAAGCGGGCAAACGAAGCGCCAACGGCGCGGTTGCGAAGTGGGCAACTGAAGCGCCAAAGGAGAGAGAGAGACCATGTCGCGCATCGGCAAAAGACCGGTACCCGTACCGGCCAGTGTGCAAGCGACGATCGCCGGCCAGGTGATCAAGTTCAAGGGCCCCAAGGGAGAGCTGTCGCTGACGCTCCCCGAGGAGGTCAAGATCGAGAAGGGCGCCACCGGCATCGCCGTGACGCCGCGCGACGAGACCAAGAGCGCTCGCTCGAAGTGGGGCATGTCGCGCACGCTGATCGAGAACCAGGTCAAGGGCGTGGTCGACGGCTATTCAGAGACGCTCGAGATCCACGGCGTCGGGTTCCGCGCCGGTATGAAGGGCAAGGACCTGCAGATGCAGGTCGGCTACAGCCATGACGTGATCTATCAGATCCCGGCCGGCATCACGATCGTGCTCGATGGGCCCAAGAAGGACACCATCATCAAGATCAGCGGCACGGACAAGCAGAAGGTCGGCCAAGTGGCGGCTGAGCTGCGCGCGTATCGCAAGCCGGAGCCCTACCAGGGCAAGGGCGTGCGCTACCAAGGCGAGTTCATCCTCCGCAAGGAAGGCAAGAAGAAGTAAGGGACCAGCGATGAGCGCGCACGACAACACGTTCCAGCGGCGCCGCGCACGGGTGCGCCGCCAGATCATGAAGGTTTCGAGCGGCCGGCCGCGCCTGTCGGTGTTCCGGTCCTCGAAGCATATCTATGCCCAGGTGATCGACGATACGAAGGGGGTGACGCTCGCGTCCGCTTCTTCGATCGACAAGGATCTCAAGGGCAAGCTAGCCAAGGGCACCGACAAGGCGGCGGCGGCCGAAGTCGGCAAGCTCGTGGCTGCCCGTGCGACGGCTGCCGGCGTCAAGGACGTTGTGTTCGACCGCGGCGGCTACAACTTCCACGGGCGCGTGAAGGCGCTCGCCGATGCGGCTCGCGAGGCGGGCCTCAAGTTCTGATTTCAAGCGATGAGGATCCACGCACGTGGCACGCAATCCAAGAGACCGCGGTCGCGGTGACGATCGTGACGAGAAGAGCGAGTTTGCCGACAAGCTCGTGGCGCTGAACCGCGTCGCCAAGGTGGTGAAAGGCGGCAAGCGCTTCGGTTTCGCAGCTCTCGTCGTCGTCGGCGATCGGGGTGGCCAGGTCGGCTTCGGCCACGGTAAGGCCCGCGAGGTGCCGGAGGCGATCCGCAAGGCGACGGAAGCCGCCCGCCGCGCGCTGATCCGCGTGCCGATGCGCGACAAGCGCACCCTGCATCACGACAGCACTGGCCAGCACGGCGCCGGCAATGTCGTGCTGCGCGCGGCCCCGCCCGGCACCGGCATCATCGCCGGCGGTCCGATGCGCGCGGTGTTCGAAATGCTGGGCGTGCAGGACGTCGTTGCCAAGTCGCTCGGCTCGACGAACCCCTACAACATGGTGCGTGCCACGTTCGACGCGCTGAAGGCGCAAGAGAACCCGCGTGGCGTCGCCAACCGCCGCGGCAAGAAGGTATCGGAGATCGTCGCGCGTCGCCGCGATCAGGCGGGCGATGCGTCGGAGGCGGTGCAGGACTCGGCTTGAGCCGATCCTGGTTCCTCCCGTAGTACGACAGCAAGGTGATTTGACATGGCCCAGAAGCCGAAGACGACGCCGAAAAAGCCCCTGACGGGCAAGACCGTGACCGTGGAGCAGTTACGCTCCGCGATCCGCCGTCCGGAGATCCAGACGGCAACGCTGAAGGGGCTCGGGCTCAACAAGATCCGGCGCCGGCGCACGCTACAGGATACGCCCGAGGTGCGCGGGATGATCCACAAGATCCGCCATCTCGTGCGCATTGTCGAAGAGAAGTGAGAAGCGTTGGTCGTCGCGGGTCGTTAGCGGGCCGAGGCGGCGATCGATCCGACAACGACTAACGACCAACGACGAACGAGGTTGCTCTGATGCGGCTCAATGAGATCAAGGACAGGGCGGGCGCGCGGAAGTTCCGCACCCGTGTCGGCCGCGGCATCGGCTCGGGCGTCGGCAAGACCGGCGGTCGCGGCGGTAAGGGCCAGACGGCGCGCTCGGGCGTGCGGCTGGGCGGCTTCGAGGGTGGCCAGATGCCGCTCCATCGCCGCCTGCCCAAGCGCGGTTTCAGCCCGATCAATCCAAAGTTCTATAACGAGGTCGGTCTCGACACGCTGCAGACGGCGGTCGACGCGGGCAAACTCGACGCTGGCAAGCCTGTCGACGTGGCGGCGCTCAAGGCCGCTGGCATCGTGCGACGCGATCTCGACGGTGTGCGGATCCTGGGTAACGGCGAGCTTAAGGCCAAACTCGCGCTCACGGTCAATCACGTCACGGCGTCGGCGAAGGCGGCCATCGAAAAGGCCGGCGGCTCGATCTCGCTGATCGTGCCGAAGGTGCTCGAGGCGGACGAGAAGAAGCGGGCGAAGACGGCGGCCAAGAAGGCCAAGTTGGTCAAGAAGAAGCCCGGCGCCGAAGAGTGATCCGAAAGCTGCACTGGCGGCGTCCGGGCGGCGGGACAGTGCCAATCGGAGCGAAAGAGATTGCGTTGCGGTAGGTGCAACGCCATCTGGGGTATAGAATTGATGATGCGGACCAGCCGCTCGCGGCTGGTAGTCTGCGTCTCTCGGGAGCCTGACACCACATGGTATCCGCGGCCGAACAGCTCGCCTCCAATCTCAACTTCGGAGCCCTCGCCAAGGCCGAGGACCTGAAGCGGCGGATTTGGTTCACGCTCGGCGCGCTGCTCGTCTACCGGGTCGGCACCTTCATCCCGGTGCCGGGCATAAACCCGGCGGCGTTCGCCGAGCAGTTCCAGTCGAGCGCGCAGGGCCTGCTCGGCATGATCAACATGTTCGCGGGCGGCGCGATCGAGCGCATGGCGATCTTCGCCCTGAATATCATGCCCTACATCTCGGCCTCGATCATCATGCAGATCCTGGGGTCGATGGTGCCGACCTTGATGGCGCTGAAGAAAGAGGGCGAGCAGGGCCGCAAGCAGATCAACCAGTACACGCGCTACCTGACCGTTGCGCTCGCCACGTTCCAGGCCTACGGCATCGCGCTCGGTCTCGAGGGCCAGGTCTCCTCTAAGTTCGGCAGCGTGGTGTTCGAGACGGGCTGGTTCTTCCGCGTCTCGACGGTGATCACGCTGGTCGGCGGCACCATGTTCCTGATGTGGCTCGGCGAGCAGATCACGCAGCGCGGCGTCGGCAACGGCACGTCGCTGATCATCTTCACCGGCATCGTGGCGGGACTGCCCGGCGCGCTCGCGGCGCTACTCGATCTCGGCAAGCAGGGCGGCATCTCGACGTTCCGGCTGCTGGTGCTGCTGGCGCTGCTGATCGCCTGCGTGGTTGCCATCGTCTACATGGAGAGCGCGCAGCGGCGCCTGCTGATCCAGTATCCCAAGCGCCAGGTGGGCAATCGCATGTTCCAGGGCGAGTCCTCGCACTTGCCGCTGAAGGTCAACTCGGCCGGCGTTATCCCGGCGATCTTCGCCTCCTCGCTGCTGCTGCTGCCCGTCACCGTGGCGGCGTTCTCGCAGAACCCGGCCAATCCCGGGCCGGAGTGGTTGACCCTTTTGCTCACCTATCTCGGGCGCGGCACGATCGTTTACTTCCTGATCTTCATCGCGCTCATCATCTTCTTTGCCTTCTTCTATACCAACGTCATCTACAACCCCGAGGAAACGGCTGATAACCTGCGCAAGTACGGCGGGTTCCTGCCGGGCATCCGTCCAGGCGCCAAGACGGCCGAGTTCATCCACTATGTGCTGACACGTATCACGGTGCTCGGTTCGATCTACCTCGCAATTGTGTGCGTGATGCCGGAAATGCTGACGGCCTGGTGGGGTGTGCCATTCGCCCTCGGCGGCACATCACTGCTGATCGTGGTGAGCGTGACGATGGACACTGTGGCACAGGTGCACAGTCATTTGATTGCCCATCAGTACGAAGGCTTGATCAAGAAGGCGAAGCTCAGGGGCGCGAGGCGCGGGCGATGAGCAAGAAGACGCTGAACTTGATCCTGATCGGCCCGCCGGGAGCTGGCAAGGGCACGCAGTCAAAAGTGCTCACGGGGACGCGCGGCCTCGTCCAACTTTCGACCGGCGACATGCTGCGCGCGGCCGTCAAGGCCGGTAGCAAGGTCGGCCTGCAGGCCAAGGCGCTGATGGAGAAGGGCGAACTCGTGTCCGACGACGTCGTCGTTGGCATCGTGGCCGAGCGGATCGAGGCGCCGGACTGCGCCGGTGGGTTCATTCTGGATGGCTTCCCAAGGACCCTCAATCAGGCTGCCGCGCTGGACGATCTGCTCGACAAGAAGAAGAAGAAGCTCCACGCGGTGATCGAGCTCAAGGTCGACTACAACCAACTCGTCGAGCGCATCGTCGGCCGCTATGCCTGCGCCAAGTGTGGCGAAGGCTATCACGACCGGTTTCGCCGGCCGAAGGTGCGCATGTCCTGCGATGTGTGCGGGGGCACCGAGTTCAACCGGCGCGCCGACGACAATGCCGAGACTGTGACGACCCGGATGATGGCCTACTACCGTGAGACAGCGCCGTTGATCGGCTATTATTTCTGCAAGAAGTCGTTGCATCAGGTCGATGGCATGGCTCAGATCGAGGACGTAGCGAGGCAGATCAAGGCCGTACTCGACGGGCTTTGAGTCCGTTGACGCGGCGTTGCGTGTTGGCTAGAAGTGAGGCAACTCGCAATGACTGATGGGCCGACGGCCGGGGCGCCAGCGCACCGGTGTTGGCCATTGTCCATTGTGTTTTCGGCTGAGTAATCAGCCAATCGGCGCCGATTGTTCGGGGCCACGAACATCCGACGGTGGCCGGGGACGCCCGACACCCATGACGAGCAGGCTCGAGGAGAGACAGCGTGGCCCGTATCGCAGGCGTTAACATTCCTACCCAGAAGCGCGTGATCATCGCGTTGCAGTATATCCATGGCATCGGCCCGAAGATCGCAAACGAGATCTGCTCGACGGTCGGAATTCCGGCTGAGCGTCGCGTCAACGAGCTGACCGACGCCGAGGTGCTGCAGATCCGCGAGGCGATCGATCGCGACCACACCGTCGAGGGCGATCTGCGCCGCGAGACGGCGATGAACATCAAGCGGCTGATGGACCTGGGCTGCTACCGTGGTCTGCGTCACCGTCGCGGTCTGCCCGTGCGCGGCCAGCGCACGCACACGAACGCGCGCACCCGCAAGGGCCCGGCCAAGCCGATTGCCGGCAAGAAGCAGTCTTCAAAGTAATCACCAACCGGCCGATGGCGCGGCGATCTGCGGGTTTCCGCGGTCGCGCGCCTTTAGCGGCCAGGTGCCCCACCGCCCCTCACATCCGGATAGTCCATGGCCAAGGAAGCTCAGCAGACCCAGCAGCGCGGCAAGATGCGCCGCCGCGAGAAGAAGAACATCGCCTCGGGTGTTGCTCACGTGAACGCTTCGTTCAACAATACGATGATCACCATAACCGACGCGCAGGGCAACACCATCGCCTGGTCGTCGTCGGGCACCATGGGCTTCAAGGGCTCCCGCAAGTCGACGCCCTATGCCGCGCAAGTCGCCGCCGAGGACGCCGGCAAGAAGGCGATGGAGCATGGCATGAAGACGCTAGAGGTCGAGGTCTGCGGGCCGGGCTCGGGCCGGGAATCAGCGCTGCGCGCGCTGCAGGCGGTCGGCTTCCAGGTCACCTCGATCCGCGACGTGACGCCGATTCCTCACAACGGTTGCCGCCCCAGGAAGCGCCGCCGCGTCTGAGGACCTTTAGGCGCTCTAGTGCCTTCTGAACAACTGCACCGGGCATGCCGGAGCTGAAAGTTTGGCGGTGCCCGCGTTGGCCCCGAATATCGACGTTTCGGATCCATGAAGTTTCCGAAGCGCCAAGACGACACAGCGCGGATGCCGTAATTGGCATGCGAAGCGCTGAACAAGAGACGCGCCCGTCCGGATAAGGCCCGTCCGGCACATAACGCTCAGGTGACCCCATGCTGCAGAAGAACTGGCAGGACCTCATCAAGCCGAACAAGCTCCAGGTGGAGCCGGGCCGGGAGAAAGACAAGGTCGCGACGATGGTCGCCGAGCCGCTCGAGCGCGGCTTCGGTATGACGCTCGGCAACGCGCTGCGCCGCGTGCTGCTGTCGTCGCTGCAAGGCGGCGCGATCAACAGCGTACAAATCGACGGCGTGCTGCACGAGTTCTCGTCGATCCCCGGCGTCCGTGAGGACGTGACCAACATCATCTTGAATATCAAGGACATTGCGCTGCGCGTCCATTCCGAGGGCGTCAAGCGCATGGTGCTCAAGAAGGAGGGCCGCGGCCCTGCCAAGGCTGGCGACATCGAAACGTCGTCGGACGTCGAGATCCTCAATCCCGATCTCATCATCTGCAATCTCGACCAGGGCGCCTCGATCCGCATGGAGTTTACGGCATCGACCGGCAAGGGCTACGTGCCGGCCGACCGCAACCGTCCGGACGACGCGCCGATCGGACTCATTCCGGTCGACAGCCTCTACTCGCCGGTCAAGAAGGTCTCCTACAAGGTTGAGAACACGCGCGAAGGCCAAATCCTCAACTACGACAAGCTGACGATGACCGTCGAGACGGACGGCTCAGTGAAAGCCGAGGACGCGGTGGCGCTCGCCGCCCGCATCCTGCAGGACCAACTCGCCGTGTTCATCAACTTCGAGGAGCCGAAGCGCGCAGTCGAGGAGCGCACACATCCCGAGCTTGCGTTCAACGCGGCGCTGCTCAAGAAGGTTGACGAACTCGAACTCTCCGTGCGCTCGGCCAACTGCCTGAAGAACGACAACATCGTCTACATCGGCGATCTCATCCAGAAGACCGAGGCCGAGATGCTTCGCACGCCGAACTTCGGGCGCAAGTCGCTGAACGAGATCAAGGAGGTCCTGGCATCGATGGGCCTCCATCTCGGGATGGAAGTACCGAATTGGCCACCCGACAACATCGAGGACCTGGCGAAGCGCTACGAAGATCAGTTCTGAAAAGGTGAACGGTGAAGTGGTGAACGGTGAACGTTGAACGGTAGGGTCCGAGAGCCTCCATTCACCGTTCACCACTCGCTGTTCACCTCTTCACTGCCCTGCATTCACTGCACTGCACTAACGAGGTGAGGCCGAAGAACCTCCCCGTCGAAACAACGGATAGGACCCAATATGCGACACAGAAGTCTCGGGCGCCGCTTCAATCGCGACAGCTCGCACCGTCAGGCGATGTTCTCCAACATGGCTGCGTCCCTCATCAAGCACGAACAGATCGTCACCACGCTGCCGAAGGCCAAGGATCTGCGCCGCGTCGTCGACAAGTACATCACGCTGGCCAAGCGCGGCGATCTCAACTCTCGCCGCCTCGCCGCCTCGCGCATGGGCGACGAGGCGATGGTGAAGAAGCTCTTCGACGTGCTCGCCCCCCGCTACAAGGACCGCAACGGCGGTTACACGCGCGTGCTGAAGGCAGGCTTTCGCTACGGCGACAGCGCACCGCGCGCCGTGATCGAGCTGATGGATCGCGACGTGTCCGTGAAGGGCCGCGAGGATCGCGAGCGTCACGAGGCCGAGATGAAGGAAAAGGGCGAGGACAACGCCTGATCCCGCGCAGCAGATGGTTCGATCCGAGCCGCCCGCGCATGCCAGCGATAACTCCAGCTACACCAGAGCTACAGCCATGAAGAAGACCGAGGATTTCCACCCCGATTACCACCTGATCAAGGTCGTCATGACCGATGGTACCGAGTTCCAGACGTACTCGACCTACGGCAAAGAAGGCGACACGCTTCCGCTCGACATCGATCCGAAGTCGCATCCGGCTTGGATCGGCGGCAACCAGCAGGGACTGGATCGCGCCGGCCGGGTCTCCCGCTTCAAGAAGAAGTTCGAGGGCATGTTCTGAGCGGCTTCGGCCGTGCAGAGGCGACAGGACTAGCGATCGAGCAGCGCCAGTGCACGTTCTTGGATGTCCAAGGCGTCCTGACGGTCGTTGCTCCAGCTCGCTCTCATCGCAATGCGCTCGTGGCTTTTCAGGATGAGCGATGGACGCCACAGCGGTCCATCGCTATCGTTCCACGTCTCGATGTCGATCGTCGCGATCTCGTCGTAGGACCATTGCGAACGGCGGCGGCGCCAGAACAGCCGCCGCTCGAGCGTAAGCCGGCGACGATCCCGGTCGAAGCTGACGGTGACGCGTTCCATCTGCCGCACGAGATGGATCGAGGCCGCCACCGCGATCCCGCCGGCGATCAGCGCAAAGTTGCCCATCAACTTGGGGCCGCCGGCTCCGAGTTCCTTGAAGCCGAGCGCGACGAAGCAGCCCCCGACGATGCCGAAAATCAAAGCGGGCAGCGCCATGAGCCATTGGCTGTCGTGAAACGTCGTGGATGCGTCCTTTGCGATCATGATCCACTTTGACAGGCAAATGACTAAATCCGGGTAAGCAGTGGTTCGTCCTCTGTTCGGCACACAACCAAAATCCAAAAAGATGCCGGCTTGCGCCGACGCCTGTGTTGCGACGTGAAAATCGCAGGTGTCAGATACCCGACACGACAGGTGCGGCAAATCCAGTGACGTCGCGAGTCGGGTGTCTGGAAAGAAACTCGCTACCACTGGATGCAACCACATGCCGATCGCAATCAGTTTCATGCCCTGCGGGTCGGCGGAACGCCGGTGACCAACTGATACCGGTTGCCGGCGCAGCGAGTGCAACACCTGGTATCAGACCACCCGACATTCGAGGCTCGAGCGCATCTGAGAGCGTGGTCGTCGGGTGTCTACGCCTGACTGGACTTGTCCCGGCCTCGACTTGTCCCCGCGATTAACCCTGGTTCCAGGAACTTGCCTGGAAACTTATCCCCGTGGGCGCGAACGGCCGCATGATACGCGGAGGCGCGGGGCTCGGTCGTGTCCAAAGCGATCGGGGCACGCCGGAGGCCTCTTGATTGCGCCTTCGGATGTCCACCCACAGCCGGCGCACGCTCTTTGACAAGTGAATCTTTCAGACGAACATCCAGCCGCCCGACAGCCGGTCTGGGCGCGATGAGGCGTGTCGCGGTGGCGCCGCGATCTGGCCGGCATCCCGAAGGGGCGACGGCCCCCGCCAGCAAAACGGCGCCGGGCCATCGCCGACGCCGGTCGTTGCCACGTGAGATCTTCGCCTCAGGCGTTGGGCACGGTCTTCTTGATCCAGGCTTCGAGCTTCGACTTCTGCACCAGAGCGCCGACCTGCGTGTCGGCGACCTTGCCGTCCTTGAACAGCATCAGCGTCGGCATCGCCTGGATGCGGAATTTCTGTGTGATCTCCGGGTTCTGGTCGACGTCGATCTTCACGATCTTGACCTTGCCGGCCATCTCCTTGGCGCAGGCATCGAGCGCGGGCGCCATTGCCTTGCAGGGACCGCACCACTCAGCGAAGAAGTCGACGACGACCGGCTCCTTGGACTTAAGGACCTCGGCCTCGAAGTTCTTGTCGGTGACGAATGCGGTCATGGGCACGTCTCCAAAAGGGAAGCACCGTGGATCGGTGTTTCAAGGAAGTCTGGTTGGGTGAGAGTTCGGAGAAGTCGTGAGGCGGGATGTAAGGAGCGCCTCATGTGCCGTCAAGGCTGCCTCGATCCAGGCTGCCTCGATCCAACGTGAACAGCCGATGTTGCGCTGCGTCCAGCATGCCGTCCGGGATCGGCATCAGTTGCGGCCCATCGGTCCACAGCAGAGCGGCCCGCACCGGCCGGCCGCCGAAGATGCGGGACACCGCCAGGCGGTAGGCGGCGAGCTGCAACAGGTAGGCCTGTGGCACCGCATCGACGAGGCGCGGCGGCGGCCGGTTGGTCTTGTAGTCGACGATCAACACCTCGTGATCGAGCACCACCAGCCGGTCGATCTGGCCGGTCACGCGCAGCGTGTGGCCTTTGCCACCAGGCGCCGGGATCTCGGCGACCAGCGGCACCTCGGCGCGGCTGTCGGGACCGAAGATCGGCGCAAACCGGCGGTCGCGCAGCACGCCGATCGTCTCGGTGACGATGCTCGCCCGCGTTCGGGCCTCGAGGTCGGCGCCGCGCACTGCCACGAAGTGCTGGGCCGCCGTCTCCCAGGTCGCGGGATCGAGGGCGGGGAGATGCTCGAGCAGCGCGTGCGTGAGCGTGCCGCGCAGGAAGCGATTGCCGTCGGCCTGGGCGGCGGGCGACAGCGGCGGCGGATCCTCGAGGCTGTTGGCGCGCGCCTCGTCCCGCGACCGCTCGATTGGGTCGCCCTCGAAATCCATCTCGAGCGGGGCTAACCGCGACGGCGCCAGCGGAATGACGAGCCCCGGCTCGCGCGGCGCGGGCCGTAACGCCCACTCGGGTAGCGCCTGTGGCTGGATGACGGCCAGCGCTGCGTGACGCGGCGTCTCGTGTGGCGCGGTCTGGGTGGAGCCCGTGCGCTGGATGCGGCGACCGTCGGCGTCCTTCGCTTCGCTCAGCAGGCCGGCGAGTCCTGCCTCGATCAGGTCGTACCAGCAGCCCTTCTCGCGGCCTTTCGCGCCTTCGAAGCCTGCGATGTAGAGCCGATCGCGCGGCCGCGTGAGCGCGACATAGAGCAAGCGATTGCGCTCCGCAGCTTCCCGACAGCGCGCATCCAACCGCGCCGCGCCGACCGTGTCGAGCGTCCGAGACCCCTTCACCGGCCACAGGAACGGCTCCGGCACACCTGTTGGCCGCGCGGCGCCGCTCAGTGTAACGAGTCCTCCCGGCCGCGCGCCTGTCGCCGTCGTGCAAGTGTCGGGCAGGAACACGATCGGCGCCTCGAGGCCCTTCGCGCCGTGCACCGTCATCACGCGCACCTCGTCGCGGCCGTGCTCCATGTCGCGCTTGATCTCGCGGTCGGTGCCGCGCAGCGCCGCGACGAAGCCCTGCAGCGACGGCGGCTCGCTCTCGTCGAACGACAAGGCGAGGCGCAGGAACTCGTCGATCGGGTCGGCGGCCTCGCTGCCGAGCCGTGTCAACAGCCGCGCGCGCATGCCGTCGCGATCCAGGATCTCGACGAAGAACTCGAACGGCGGCAACAGGTCGGCGCGAGACCGCCAGCGTTTCAGCAGGGTCGCGGCTTCAACGAAGCGCGGATTGCTCTCGGCCGCCCGCAGCAGCGCCGACCACAGCGCGCGCGGCCGCCCCGGCGCGATCCCCATCAGGTCGTCGTCGCCAAGATCGAACAGTGGCGATTTCAGTACGTTGGCGAGCGCGAGGTCGTCCTCGGGCAACAGCAGCATGTCGGCGAGCGCGATGAGATCCTGCATCGCGATCTGGTTGGCGAGCCGGATGCGGTCGGCGCCTGCCACCGGAATGCGCCGCGCCTTCAGGGCCGACACCATGGCCTCCGCGAACGGCCGCCGCTTGCGCACCAGCACGAGAATGTCGCCCGCGCGAATGGGCCGGCCCTCCGACGCCAGCATCTCTCGACGGTCGAGCCAGGTCTTGATCGTCGAAGCGATCCGGTCTGCAAGCCGCGCTACCGGCGATGAGGCGGCAGCCGTTTCGCCGAGCGGCGACCAGATCTCGGCCTCCTGCACGTCCTCGGGCAACTCGGTATCCCAAAGCTCGACGTGGCCCGCCGCGCCGACACGGTTGGCGGTATGCCTGACCGCCACGCTGGACGTTGAGATGGTAGCGGTCAGCGCGGTGTCGGCGAACACGCGATCGACTGCCTCCAGCACAGGGCCCGCGCTGCGGAACGACAGCGTCAGTGGCACGCGCCGCCAGGGTTGCGCGGCGTCGTTGGCCATCCGCTCGAACGCTGCACCCATGTCCGCGAACTCTTTTGGCGCTGCGCCCTGGAAGCCGTAGATCGACTGTTTCTCGTCGCCGACCGCGAACAACGTGCGCGCCACGCCGTCCTGCGCGCCGTTGCCGGCGAAGAACTCCTCGGCCAGCGCGCGGACGATCTTCCACTGCAGCGGGCTCGTGTCCTGCGCCTCGTCGACGAGGATGTGGTCGAGGCCGCCGTCGAGCTTGTAGAGCACCCACTGCGCCTGCGCGCTGGTCGAGAGCAATTGTGCGGTGTGGCGGATCAGATCGTCGAAGTCGAGCGCGGCGCGGCGCGCCTTCGACACGCTGTATCGCTTGTGCACGGCGCAAGCGAGCCGCATCAGCGCCATGGTTGCGCCGAGCGCGACAAGCGCCTGCCTCTCCCCCGCGAGCCGGGCGAAGCGATCCTGCAGTCGGGCTAGCTCTGCATCGACGTCTGGGTGCTCGGCTTTCAGCTTTGCCGTCATTAGATTTTTGCGTTGCTCGCCCTCGCCGGTGAGGAAGACGCGCCCCAGCGCTTCGATGCGTTCGACGGGCGTCGCTGCAGTCAACGCCGTACCAACGTGCGCGGCGAGATTGGTGTCCTGTTTGCTGCCGCTTTGGAGCACGTGATAGATGCGGCGCAATTCGATGTCGGTGACGAGTTTTGCAAGCGCCGGCTCTACTGCTTCGAGCGTGGCCTCCGGAGCCAAATTCAGCGCGCGGCGATACAGCGCGCCGGCGCCCGCCAGCTCGTCCTCAGCGCCGGTGTCGAGTTGCTGCGCCGCCTCGAGCCAGTCGCGCTTGGTCAGAGCGTCGGCCAGCAGTTCGTCGAAGCTGTCGTCCACCGCCCACTTGATGACGATTGCCAGCGCCTGGCCGAGCGCGCTCTCACCGTCCCGTGTCGCCGCCGTGAGCACGCTCTCGATCGCCTCGCGTCGGAGCTCCTTCCCGGTCTCGTCGTCGAGGATCGCAAACTTCGGCGGAATGCCCGCCTCCAGCGGAAAGCGCTGCAGCAGCCGCTCGGCGAAGGCATGGATGGTCTGGATCTTGAGGCCACCCGGTGTCTCGATCGCAACCGTGAAGAGGTCGCGCGCCCGCGTGATCTCGGCCGGCGCGGCGACCCGGCCCTGCAACTCCGCAAGCTCGCGCGCGAGTGTCACGTCGTCGGCGATCACCCAGCGCGCCAGGCGGTCGAACACACGCTGTGACATCTCCGCTGCCGCCGCCTTCGTATAGGTGAGGCACAGGATGCGCTCGGGTTTGGTGCCGGCGACCAGCAGGCGGAGCACGCGGGTGGTGAGCACGTGCGTCTTGCCGGTGCCCGCATTCGCCGACACCCACGCAGACACGGATGGATCGGCCGCTTCCGTCTGTGCGCGGCGCGTGCGTGCGCGCTCGTCCTCGATCAGCGACGGTCCGGGATCACGTATCTGGCGGGCGGTGCTCATGCCGCGTCCTCCGCGCTGTCATCGTCGCCCGACCACTCGCCGATGCGCGCCAGCTGTGCGTAATCGTCGTAATCGTAGCTGAAGCGACGGCGACGAACGGCGCGGTAGGGCGTCGAGGCGTCGTCGAACTCGGCGATAAGCCGCAGCAGTCCATCGAGCGCGGCCTGGCCTGCCGCTGCCGGATCGCCGGACTCGAGCCTCACGGTACGCTCCTCGCCGGGCGGTTCGCCGCCGGAGGCGCGGATGTAGCGCAGCGCGGCGACTTTCGACGCTGGCAACCCCGCGAAGGCACCCGCCGCCGCCATCGCCGCCTCGAGCGGCAACTGTGGTGCGACGCCCGCGTTGACGGCTCTGTCCGATGGCGGCTGGCCGGTCTTGTAGTCGGTGATGACGACGCCATGGTCCGTCGCATCGATGCGATCGGCACGACCGCGCAGCTCGAACGGGCCGCCGGGTGCGTCCAATACCTGGATACCGTCGACCTCGGCGAGCAGCGCCGTGGTGCCGCGCCGGCGCGCGCCCTCGGTCGCGGCGAACCAGTCGGCGAAGCGCGCGAGCCGCGGCAGCCAGAAGGCGCGTACCCGGGGTTCAGCTCTCAGATCCCGTACCACGTCGTGGGCGATCTCGAGAAACGCCTGCGCGGTGTTGTCGGGGAGTAGCGCCGGGTGCTTGCGCGCGAATCGCGACAACGCCTCGTGCAGGACCTGCCCCTTCTCCGCGGGGCCTGGTGCGGCACCGAGTGCCGGCAGCGCCTCGAGCTTCAGCACGCGGGCAGCGAAGATCGCGTACGGGTTCGCAATCCACGTCTCCACCTCGGAAACACTGACACGCCGCGGCCGCAGCGCTACCGGCGGCCGCGGATCGGGCGCGCGGATCATCGCCCTCAGCGCCACGTGATCGCGAGCCCGCGCCCAGGCGAGCCACGGTTCGCTGGGCGCCAGCACGTCGGCTCCGCCGACGCCGTTGAGCAGCGCCTTCAGGCGCAACAGCCAGCGCGAGGCGACGGCCGGCACGCCGTCGACCTTGCCCGCGCGCGTGAGGTAGACGCGATCCGCACCCATCAGCGATGTGAGATCGTGCGCGGCGCGGCCCGTCTCCTCTTCGGGTGCAGGCAAGCCCAACGTCGCGCGCATCGGCCGGTTGAGCCAAGCGCCCGGATCTGCGGCGGCAGGCCACGTGCCCTCGTTGAGGGAGCCGAGGATCACCACGTCCGTCTGCTGCAGCCGTGCTTCGAGCGGACCCCAGATGCTCAAGCGCGGATGCACCGGCACGCGCGAGCGCACGCTTTCGGCAGCGATGAGCGAGCGGAAGAAGTCGGGATAGTCGGCAAACGACAGGTCCGGCGCCGGGCTCGCCTCCGCCATCAAGCCGCCGAGCAATCGCGCCGCAGCCTCCCCAGCCTCGCCGCGCCAGAGCGGCGATGCCTCACCCTCGGCAGCATCGTGCGGGCACGCGAGGGCCTCCGCGACCGCGACATGCGCCGTGGTCAGCGCGCACAGCGTGTGCGTCGTGGCAGCGGGTGCGCCCGCGAGATCGACGAGCGGCCCGAACGCACGCGCGAGACTGGCCACGAGATCGCGCAGCCCATCCCAGTCGCGCTTGCTAATGGCGCGGAACGCCCGGCCGCGTCGCTCGCGCGTTTCCGCGCCGTGCGCGGCACGCTCGACGGCGGCCTCGATCCCCGCGATGCCTGAGCCCAGGTAAGGCGCGCGAAACGCCGCGATCTCGAGCGCGCGCGCCGACCGGCGGATGTCGCCGACCGGCAGCCCGAGCCGCGCCAGGGGATGCTTCAGCAGCGCCATCAGGTCGGCTGGCGCGAAGCGGCGAGCAACGCAATTGGCGATCAGATCGAGGAAGGTGCCGGGGATGGTCTTGATGAACGGGCGGCCAGCCGAATCATCGACGCGGATGCCGAAACTCTCGAGCCTGATCGCCACGCGCCGCGCCAGCAGCCGGTCGGGCGACACCAGCGCCGCCGTGCGCCCCGGCGTCTCCGCGGCCTCGCGCAGGATCAGCGCGATCGCTTCCGCCTCGTCCTCCGTGGTCGGCGCCTCGATCAGGCTGACGCCTTCGAGCGCGGCGACGGTCTCCTGCCGCGACGTGTCTGCAGCGAAGGTGCGCCACCGCTGCATGGAACCTGCCGGCCGCATCGCCTCGCTGACGAGCCGGTTGCGCGCCGCCCGCGTGCCAGCAAGCATCACACCGGGCAGCTCCTCGACGTCGGCGCGCGCGATCCCGAGCCGCGCCAGCAGTCGGTGAAAGCCGAACTGCGGGTGCTCGGGATGCTCCAAGCCGACGCCATCGAAGGTCTCGTCGTCGAGCCCCGTGTCGAGCGCCGGCAGCACGATCGCCCCGTTCGGCGCGGCGAGCACCGCGCGCATCAGCTCGGCGGTGGCCGGGATCGAGCCAGTTACGCCCGCGATGATTACGGGATGGCGCGGCGGCGTCTCGGCGAGGCGGCGCGCTTCGGCAAGGATCAGCCGGTTGCGCCGGTCCATCGGCGAGGTGAGGCGGCGGTCGGCGAGATAACTGGGCCAGGCCTCCGTCACCACTTTCAGGAAATCGAGCGTCTGCTGCCAGTGCGCCGAGAGATGCTCGGGGACCAGCCCGTCGAGCTGCGCCAATGGCACGTTCTCCACCTCGACCGCATCCATCAGCTTGGCGAGATCGCGCGCCAGGTTCGCCGCCTGGCCGGGCGTCGTCGCGCCCGCCGACGTCATCGACGCGAGGCCCGCATCGCCCTCCCCGCCGTGCGCTTTCATGGCGCCGGCCCAGGCCATGACGAGCCGCGTGAGCACCAGCTGCCGCTCGAGCTTGTCGACGGCGGGCGGGATGTCGAGGCCGGCGGCGAAGTCTCGCGGATTGGCGGCGGCCGCAATCAGGCTCTCGTCCTCGTCGCCTTCCGCGATCGGGCGCATAGCTGGCAGCAGCATGGCGCGCGTGCCTTTGCCGGCGCCCTCACCCGCCGCTTTCAGGAATGCCTCCTGCAGCGCCCGCGTCGCGCGCCGCGTCGGCAGCAGGATGGTGATCGACGGCAGGTCGAGCAGCTCAGGTCTCTGCCCGCCGCGCACCGGCAGATCGCCGCTGAGGATCGCCCGCGCCACGGCTTCGAGAAACGGTCGGCCCGGCGGAACGGTGAAGGCGTTGGCCCGCAGCGGCGGCGCGAGGGCCGCCCCCGTCGCGTCGTTGGCGGCGGTGGTCGGGGCGAACAGATCGAGTTGTGAGACGTCAGGTCGCTTTGGCATCGGCGAAGCACCTCTCCGCATCGAGCACGGCTTTGGGATCGCCGACGTGCATCCAGATGCCGTCGAGCACGAGACCGAACAGCCGCCCTTCGGCGAGCGCCCGGTCCCATAAGTGATTGAGCGAGAACGGCCCCGACGGCGCATCGCGCATCAGCCGCGGCGTGGCGATCGAGACGCCGGTGAACACGTACGCCGCACTACCGTCCTTGCGAGGCCGCGTCACACGCCCGTCCGCTGCCAGATCGAAATCGCCACGGCCGTCGTAGCCGATGCACTCGCTGGTCTTGGCGAGCAGCAGCAGGCCGTCCATCCGGGTCGCATCGAGCGCCGCGAACAGTCGCGCGAGGTTGGCGGCACCGTCCTCGTGCCAGATCGAATCCGAGTTGTGCACGAGGAATGGCCCCGCTCCGATCAGCGGCAGTGCCTTGGCAACCCCGCCGCCGGTGTCGAGCAGCAATCCCCGCTCGTCCGAGACGGTGATCGCCGGGCTCGAGCGCGTCGCCAGATGCGCCTCGATCAGGTCGGCGAGGTAATGCACGTTGACCACCGCGCGCGGCACGCCTGCGGCTGCGATCCGGTTCAGCACGTGATCGATCAGCGCGCGGCCAGCGACCGGCACCAGGGGCTTGGGCAGCCGGTCGGTCAGCGGCCGCATGCGCGTGCCGAGCCCGGCCGCCAGAACGAAAGAAGTATCTGGGATCCACGACATGGGGGTTGATAGCCCCTGCACCTGCGACCGTCACCGGATCCGCACGGGTTGCGCACAGGTTCGGCGCCAGACGTTGCGGAGATCCCGGATTCACTTGCAGTCCGGACAAGTCCGGTTCATATGCATGAGCCGCATAGCTAGTTTGTGCATAGCTGCGCTGCGAAAGGTAGCGCGACACGCGAAGGAGGTGAGCCTCATGTCCACAAACAAGCATGCCCACGTCCTGGTCCTTGGATCGGGCCCTGCCGGATATACGGCCGCAATTTATGCCGCCCGCGCCATGCTGAAGCCGCTGCTGATCCAGGGCATCCAGCCCGGCGGCCAGCTCACCATCACCACCGACGTCGAGAACTATCCGGGTTTCGCCAAGGCCATTCAGGGGCCCTGGCTGATGGAGGAGATGAAGGGCCAGGCCGAGCACGTCGGCACCGAGATCGTGATGGACCACATCGTCAAGGTGGACCTCACGACACGACCCTTCCGGCTCGTCGGCGACGGCGGCGACACCTACACCTGCGATGCGCTGATCATCTGCACCGGCGCCCAGGCCCGCTGGCTGGGCTTGCCCTCCGAAGAGGCCTTCATGGGCCACGGCGTCTCGGCTTGCGCCACCTGCGACGGCTTCTTCTACAAGGGCCGGGAAGTCGTGCTGGTCGGCGGCGGCAACTCCGCCGTCGAGGAGGCGCTCTTCCTCACCAACTTCGCGAAGCGCGTCACCGTCGTTCACCGCCGCGACAGCTTCCGCGCCGAAAAGATCATGCAGGCGCGCCTGTTCAAGAACCCGAAGATCGAGGTGATCTGGGACACCGCGCTCGACGAGGTGGTCGGCACCCGGGACCCGAAGGCGGTGACCGGCGTGAAACTCCGCAACGTCAAGACCGGCATGGTCACCGAGCGGGCCGCCGACGGCGTGTTCATCGCCATCGGCCATGCGCCCGCGACCGAGCTGTTCAAAGGCCAGCTCGAGATGAAGTCGTCCGGCTACCTGATCACCAAGCCCGATTCGACGGCGACCTCGATCCCAGGCGTCTATGCCGCCGGCGACGTCAAAGACGACATCTACCGTCAGGCCGTGACCGCGGCCGGCATGGGCTGCATGGCCGCACTCGAAGCCGAGAAATACCTCGCCGCGCTGGCCGCGGCGCCCAAGCACGCTGCCGAATAGGGACGTACGCCGCATCATGGCCATGGACTGGGACAAGCTCCGCATCTTCCACGCCGCCGCGGAGGCTGGCAGTTTCACGCATGCGGGCGAGGTGCTCCGCATGAGCCAGTCGGCGGTGAGCCGGCAGGTCTCCGCTCTCGAGCGCGATCTCGGCCTCTCGCTGTTCCATCGCCACGCGCGCGGCTTGGTGCTCACCGAGCAGGGCGAGCTCCTGTTTCGCACCGCAAGCGACGTCATGAACCGCCTGCAGACCGCGGAGACGCTGCTCGGGGACTCGACGACCAAGCCCGCCGGCGAGTTGCGCATCACCGCCACCGTCAGTCTCGGCTCGGTGTGGGTGACCCAGCGCGTGCGCGAGTTCATCGACACTTATCCCGACATCCGCATCGAACTGGTGCTCAACGACGAGCCAGTCGATCTGTCCATGCGCGTCGCCGACTGCGCGATATGGGCGCGTGAGCCGACTCAAGGCGATCTCATCCGCCGGCCGCTGTTCTCCATGCAGATGCACGCTTTCGCCTCGGCCGGCTACATCCGCAAGTTCGGAACCCCCCAGACCGTCGCCGATCTCGACCGGCACCGGCTGGTCTCCTTCAATGGCAATCCGCCGCCGCACCTGACCACCATCAACTCGCTCGAGACGCGCGGGCGCGACGGTCGCCCGCCACGCGTCCCCACTTTTCGCGCCAACACCATTCTTGCCTTGAAGTACGCCATCCGCAGCGGGCTGGGGATCGGGCTCATTCCCGACTACCTGACCGAGGAGGAGAAGGACTTCGTGCCGGTGCTTCCCGATCTGGAGCCGCTGAAGCTGCCGGTCTACTTCGTCTATCCGGAGGAACTGAAGACCGCAAAAAAAGTCCAGGTTTTCAGGGATTTCCTGGTCTCCAAAGGGCGTCAGTGGAAGTTCTGAGAGGCGTCATGGTGCGCCGCACCCGCCTTGCTATGCCGAATCTGCATGACTCACATGTCCCGGCCCTGATTGCTTGCCGCCAGTCAATACGATTTCATCATTCCTAGCTGTGACGGACAGCTGATGAAGGTCGTACCCTCCCTTTGACGCCTTCAGCCGCCTCCCAACGGACGCGGTGACGACTTGAAGCCGGACCCAGGAAACTGCGTCCGGCTCTTTCTTTTTTGGGCGTCAGATCAGCACTTCACGCCGCCGCCGCCAGATCGGCGACGAAGCGGTCGACGGTCGTGGCCTCCGTGTCCCAGGCGCACATCAGCCGGCAGCCCGTCGCTCCCAGAAACGTGTAGAATTTCCAGTTCTTAGCGCGCACTGCCGCTTGCGCCGCCACCGGAATGTCAGCGAACACTGCGTTAGCCTCCACCGGAAACATCAGCTGAACACCCGGCAACCGCCCGATACCGGCGGCCAGCCGCGCCGCCATGGCATTGGCGTGCCGCGCGTTGGCGAGCCAGACACCGTTCTCCAAGAGTGCCAGCCACGGCGCCGAGACGAACCGCATCTTCGAGGCGAGCTGGCCCGCCTGCTTGACGCGCCACTCGAACTCCTCGGCAAGCTCGCGGCGGAAGATCACCACCGCCTCGCCGACGCTGAGGCCATTCTTGGTGCCGCCGAAGGACAATACGTCGACGCCGGCACGCCACGTTACGTCGGCGGCGCTGCAGCCAAGGTGCGCAATGGCGTTGGCGAGGCGCGCGCCGTCCATGTGGATCAGCAGGCCGTGGCGGAGCGCGACATCGCGCAGGCGGGCGAGCTCGGCCAGCGTGTAGACGGTGCCCGCTTCCGTCGATTGCGTCAGCGCCAGCGCGCGCGCCTTGCTGTGGTGGGGGCCTGAGAAACGCGTGGCGAGCCGCTCGACGGCCTCCGGCGTCAGCTTGGCCTCGTGCGTATCGGCGGGGAGCAGCTTGGCCCCGCCGGTGAAGCGCTCGGGCGCGCCCGATTCGTCGGTGTCGATATGGGAGAGCGCGTGGCAGATCACGGCGTGATGCGGCCGGCACATCGCCGAGAGCGATAGCGCATTTGCCGCCGTACCGTTGAAGACGAGGAACGTCGCGCAGTCCGCCTCGAACACATCGCGCATGCGGGCTGAGAGCGCCTCGGTCCAACGGTCGCCGCCGTAGCCGATCTCATGGCCCGTTCCGTTCGCCTCTGCGATGGCGGCCATGGCGGCCGGGCAGATCCCGGCGTTGTTGTCGGAGGCAAACTGTTGCGGCATCGAGGGCGTCCTTTGGATGTGCGCCATCATACCTCGCCTCGGACGGTTGTGGACAATCTGTGATGGGCGCGCAGGATTCGGGTCGAGTCTCGCGGCGACCGAGCGCTATGGTCGTCCAGCATTCAACCGAACGAGGCTTGGGCCATGCTCCAGCACACGCTGCCGCCGACGCCGACGCCATCCGCGCCGGCGGAAATCCGCGACTACGGCCAGATCCGCCGCGCCATCGCGTTCCTCTCGGCCGAATGGGAGGACCAGCCCCCGCTCGAGCGCCTCGCCGATCACCTGGGATTGTCGCCGGCGCACACGCAAAAACTGTTCAAGCGCTGGTGCGGCCTCTCGCCCAAGGAGTTCGTGCAGGCGATCACTATCGACCATGCGCGCGGCCTGCTCGACGGCGCGGCGAGCGTCCTCGATGCGGCGCATGAGGTCGGCCTGTCGGGCGGCAGCCGCCTGCACGACCTGTTCGTCACCCACGAGGCGATGACGCCCGGCGACTACAAGCGGCGCGGCGACGGACTCGCCATCTCCTATGGCTTCCATGCGAGCCCGTTCGGCGAGGCGCTCGTGCTCGCCACCGACCGCGGCGTCACCGGCCTCGCCTTCGTCAACGAGGATGCAGGCGAGACCCGCGCCGATGCGCTCGCCGACATGACCCGACGCTGGCCCCGCGCGTCGTTCCTCGAAGCGCCGCAAATGACCGACCGTCATGCCAAGCGAATTTTCGAGGCCGCACGCTGGCGCCCCGAGACGCCGGTCCGCCTTGTGCTGATCGGCACCGACTTCGAGGTGCGCGTGTGGGAGACGCTGCTGAAAATCCCGATGGGCCGGGCGGTCAGCTACGCCGACATCGCGCGGCATCTGGACCAGCCAACGGCCTCGCGCGCGGTCGGTTCCGCGGTCGGGCGCAATCCGATCTCGTTCGTGGTGCCCTGTCATCGCGTGCTGCGTGGCGACGGCAACCTCGGCGGCTATCACTGGGGCCTCACGCGCAAGCAGGCGCTGATCGGCTGGGAGACGGGCCGCGTGCGCAGCGCGTGAGTGGCAAGCGCGCGGGCTTCAGTGATAGCCGCGACTTGCTGCCGGAGCGACTTGCTTGACATTGGGGCTCGATTTTCCTCGTCATGCCCGCGAAGGCGGGCACCCACGACGGCTCGAGATTTGAACGCGGCAAATAGACGGGCATGACGTTGAGGGACCATCCTTCAACGTTTGCATGGGTGAGGAGCCCCGGTGTAGCGACCGAGGCTATCCCGCACGCGCTTCCCGCCGCCGCACGCGCTCGCGATGGATCGAGTAGAGGCCGGCGGCGAGGATGAGAACGATGCCGTTGATGCTCCAGCGGTCGGGGCGCTCATCGAACACCAGGGCTCCCAGCGCCACGCCGAACACGAGGAAGCTGTAGCGGAACGGCGAGACCACCCCGATGTCGCCCGTGCGCATGGCGAGGATGCCGAGCATGAAGCCGGTGGTCACCGCGAACCCCGACGCGACGAGCATCAGCCAATCGAGCGGCGTCGGCGTCACCCAGGCTTCGAACGGCGCCATCGCTGCACCCGCAAGCATCACGCCGACCACCGCTGCACCAGTGACCAGCACGTTCGGCACGCCGGGCGCGAGCCGCCGCGTGATGAGATCACGGATCGCAACGAACAGCATCGAGGCCAGCATCACCAGCGCCATCGGCTGGAACGCGCTGGTGCCGGGCTTCACGATCAGCATGACGCCGAGCAACCCGACGAGGGCCGCCGTCCAGCGCCGCCAGCCGACCGGCTCACCGAGGAACAGCGCCGCTCCCGCCATCACCGCGAGCGGCGCAAACTGGCTGATGGCCGCAACGTCGCCCAGCGCCATGCGCAGGAGCGCAATGAAATAGAGGATCGAGCAGATCACCTCGGCGAGTGTGCGCCACAGCACCTTCGGCGACCAGGCGAGCGGCAGCTGCGACAAGGCGCCGGACCACCACGCGTAGGCGCCGATCATCACGGTCGCGATGGCGCCGCGCAGCAGCAGCAGCTCGCCCAGCGGCAGCTTGCCGCCGACGATCTTCATGACGACATCGCTCAGCGCGAACACGAGCATCGAGGCGACCATGGCCGCGATCGCCCGCAGATTGCCCGCGCCCGGTGCCGTCGATACCACCTCGCGTGGCCGCGCCTCGTCGCTCATGCGCGCGCCTCCTGGGCCTTGGCTTGGACTTGCGTCATCACCTCGGTGCGGCGCACGCGCTCGCGGTGGAAGGTGTAGAGACCGGCCCCGCAAATGATGGCGATGCCAAGCAGCGTCAGCGCGTCCGGAAACTGGCCAAACACGAAGATGCCGGAGAGAATCGCGAAGATGATGATCGAGTAACGGAACGGCACCACGGCGGAGAGCTCGCCTGAACGCACGCCAATGATGGTGCACCATTGCCCAAACAGCGAGAAGCCGCCCGCGGCGATGAGGCCAATCAGCACCATCGGCGGCGGCCAGGCCCAGTCCCCGGCAATAGCGGCGATCGCGCTCGTTGTGACCGTCAGTGCGGCCGAGAACATCGTGATCATCGGCGGCGGCACGCTGCGGTCGACGTTGCGCGTGGACAGATCGCGCACGACCGAACAGAACACCGAAACGATGCCGACCAGCGCCCACCAGGTGAACGCGCTCGACCCCGGCCGGATGATCAGCAGGATGCCGGCAAAGCCGATCGCCGTTGCAGTCCAGCGCCGCCAGCCGACCCGCTCGCCCAGGAACAGTGCGGAGACGGCCGTGATGACGAGCGGCGTCAATTGGCTGATCGAGGACAGCTCGGCGTAGGGCATCCGCGCGAGCGCCAGCTGGAACGACCAGGCGCCGCCCGAATCGCCTGCCGCCCGCACCGCCATCGCGCGAGACAAGGCCCGGTGGAAGACGCGGAATGCGCCCATCCAGATGCACGCGATCACCGCGCCCAACAGCACGAACACGCCGCGAATGAAAATCAGCTCGCTCGTCGGCAGGCTGCCAGCCACAAGCTTCATGATGGTGTCGCCGCAGGCGAACGCCGCGCAGGCCGCAATGATCGCCAGGATGCCACGGAGGTTACTGCGCGATTGTGACGTCTCGTCCGCAGACACCCGCCCGCTCGCCTTCTCCTGCACGTCGCCCCCATGCGGCCGCACGTCCGCGACCGGCGCGGAATCGCTACAGCCAAGTTACGCAGATATCGCCGGCCACGCAAAGGCGGTCGCGATTGATCCACCACGTGCGACGTGCGCGTGCGTGCTGCTCAGCCGCCCGTGACGCTCATGTGGCGCTGCACCGATGGCCGCCGCGTACGACGGTCGATGACGAAGTCGTGGCCCTTGGGCTTGCGACCGATCGCCTCGTCGATGGCGCGGTCGAGCGCGGCGTTGTCCATCGACTCGCGCAGGACGCTGCGCAGGTCCGCCGCATCCTCCTGGCCCAGGCACATGTAGAGCGTGCCCGTGCAGGTCAGCCGCACGCGGTTGCAGCTCTCGCAGAAATTGTGCGTCATCGGCGTGATGAAGCCGATTCGGCCGCCGGTCTCCTTGATGCGCACGTAGCGCGCGGGCCCGCCGGTGCGGTACGGGATGTCCTCGAGCGTGTAGCGCTCCATCAGACGCGCGCGCACGATCGACAGCGGCAGGTACTGGTCGGTGCGGTCGCCGTCGATGTCGCCGAGCGGCATGGTCTCGATCAGTGTCAGGTCGAAACCGCGGCCATGCGCGAACGTCATCAGGTCGCCGATCTCGTCCTCGTTGACGCCCTTGAGCGCGACGGCGTTGAGCTTGACGGCGAGGCCCGCCTTTTCGGCCGCCTCGATGCCGGCCATGACGTTCGCGAAATCACCCCATCGCGTGATCGCCTTGAACCGGTCGGGTTTCAGGGTATCGAGCGAGACGTTGATGCGCTTGACGCCGAGGGCGGCAAGCTCGGCCGCGTACTTCGGCAGTTGGCTGCCGTTGGTGGTCAGCGTCAACTCCTCGAGCGCGCCGGACTTCAGATGCCGCGACAGCGCCTGGAACAGCCACATGATGTTCTTGCGCACCAGCGGCTCGCCGCCGGTGATGCGCAGCTTGCGCACACCCTTGCCGACGAACACCGAGCACAGCCGGTCCAGTTCCTCGAGCGTCAACAGGTCCTTCTTCGGCAGGAAGGACATGTGCTCGCTCATGCAGTACACGCAGCGGAAATCGCACCGGTCCGTCACCGACACGCGCAGGTAGCTGACGTGGCGGCCGAACGGGTCGATCATCGACGCGTCGGGGGGGACTGGCATGGGCGCGGTCATCGACACACTCTGAGACACTTGGGCACGGGAGCGATGGGCTCGAGCCCTTCTAGCATCTCATATGGGGTTGCCGCCAATCGTCTCAATGGCCGTAGGTCGGGAGAGCCCTGCACTAGCGAGACCCGAGGTGACGCGGCTCGGAGTTGCCGGGTCTACACGCGCAGCGACCCCGACGACGAAGGCCCGGGGGCAGGACGCCACCCGGACCGACGCATCGTCGAAGTTCGGAGCGCCTAGTTCATGGCGCGTTCTTCTGCAGGTCCTGGAAGACCCGGGCGTCGTGCGGGGCGACGTCCCGCAGGTCATCGAAGATCGAGCGCGGTGCAGTCTCGGCGAGGGTGTCGAACACGCTCTTGGGTGCCGTTCTGGCGAGATCGTCAAAGAACCCCTGCGGGGCCTTCGCACTTGCAGCGCCGGCCACGAGGCCGAGGGCGAGGAGGGAGGCAAACAGCGTCTTCATGGGAGTGCTCCTTGATCGTAATGTTTGGAATTTACTTGCAATTCACGGCCTCATTAGGCTCGTGACGGAACTGTTAACCGAGCCGGCGGGGCGTGGAAATAGCTCCTCACCGACGCGTGACCAAGAGTGAATGGCGATCACCGCGCCGCGTTGCAGCGTGAATGCGCCGACAATCGCGGGCTGGCCGTGATCGAGCCGCTTGCTCGCCTTCCGGGCAAACATCCGCTATGCCACACTATGCCGCGCCACGCCGAGACGGCCCATGCCGCCCCACATGCGACCCGATCAGCCAACCGACCGAACCCGCCCGCTGCGCACGATCGCCGATCTCGTCGCAGCCGGCCTGGTGGCGCCAATCGAGGCGGACGCGCTCGAGGCGGTCGGGCAGCGCTATGCGGTGGCGATCACGCCCGCAATGGTCGAGCTGATCGAGGCGGGCAATCCCGACGATCCGATCGCGCGGCAGTTCGTGCCTAATGCGCGGGAACTCATCGAGACACCGGGCGAGCGGGCCGATCCGATCGGCGACCGCGTGCACGAGAAGGTTCCGGGCCTCATTCACCGCTATCCCGACCGCGTGTTGTTGAAGTTGACGCACGCTTGCCCGGTTTACTGCCGGTTCTGCTTTCGCCGCGAGATGGTCGGGCCCGGCGGCGATACGATGCTGGGCGGCGCGCTCGACCGGGCAATCGCCTACATCGCCGCGCACTGGAGCGTCCGCGAAGTGATCCTGACGGGCGGCGATCCGCTGATGCTGTCGCCACGCCGCATCGCCGACGTCACCGCGCGGCTCGCTGCAATCCCTCGCGTCGACATCTTGCGCTGGCATTCGCGCGTGCCGATCGTCGATCCGACCCTTGTCGACGACGCGCTGGTGGCCGCGCTCGGCGCCGACGGCAAGGCCGTCTACGTCGGCATCCACGCCAATCATCCCCGCGAGCTGACCGATGCGGCCCGCGCTGCGATCGGGCGTCTGCGAGGGGGCGGCCTCCATCTCATCAGCCAGACCGTGCTGCTGAAAGGTATCAACGACGATGCCGCCACGCTCGAAGCGTTATTCCGCGCGTTCGTCGGATTAGGCATCCGGCCCTATTATCTGCACCACGCCGATCTGGCGCCAGGCACCGCGCACTTCCGCACGACGATTGCCGAGGGGCAGGCGCTGATGCGCGCGCTGCGCGGCCGCATCTCAGGGCTAGCGCTGCCGACCTACATCCTCGACATCCCAGGTGGCTTCGGCAAGGTGCCGGTCGGGCCGGACTATGTCGAGGCGGACGGCGGCGTCTTCGATAATGACGGCCAGCGGCACGCGAATCCAACGGGTGACCGTGACTGAGGCGGTGGGCGGGACGAGGGGTAGTGCCTCAGCTCGAATGTCGACCAAGCGATGAAAAATGGCCAGCTAGCCGCTACCACACTTGGTTTTGATTGTGTCCAATCGCTTCGTTAACCTGTAGCCGTCGGCGATCCACTCCATCTAAATTCCCCGACGCGAAGTCGCGTTAGGGGAGGCTGAGCGCGCCACTGATGCGTCGACGACGCCGCATCGCAGGTTCGGTGCGCACGCTACGCGGAAAAGATCTGCGTCTGGGACCGAACTATCGCGCAGACAGGATCGCGCCGGCGCCTGAGAGCACCATCAAGGCCAGCAGGATGGTCTGGAAACGGGCGTCGGACAGGCGGGTGCCGGCCGCACGACCGGCAAAAGTGCCGGCGATCGCTGCGGGCGCCAGCAGCGCGGCCGTGGTGAAGGTTGCGCGCGTCACGTCACCGGCGAGTACGGCCAGCAGCAGCACCGCGACATAGCAGCCGCCAAAAAAGGTCAGTGACAGCGCGCGCGTCGGCAGGCGCGGCCAGCGCTTACTCGCCAGTGCCGCCATCAGCGGCGGACCCGGCATCACCAGGATGGCGGTCAGCAGACCGGAGGCAAAGCCCGTCAGCATCATCAGGCCGGCGCGCGGCGGCGGCGCGTCGCTGTTCGTAGCGTTGAGCCGTGCGCGCCACAGATACAGCCCGACGAAACCCAGGATCAGCACGCCGAGCATCAGCTTCAGCGTCCGCACGTCGAGATGTCGCAAGATCACGAGGCCGAGCGGGCAGCCGATCAGCGCGCCGATGGCGAGCGCCTTGAGCTCACGCCGCGGCACGTCTGGGAGAACGCCGGGCACCAGCTGCACGCTCTGGATGACGTGCAGCGACACCAGGATCGGCAGCGCCGCCTTGCTGTCGAGGATGGCGAGGAACACGGGCGCGGCGAGGATCGAGAAGCCGAAGCCGGTAGCAGCTTGCGTGAAGGCGCCAGCGAACGTCGCGGCCAGCAGCATCGCCAGGGCGGAAAGCTCCATCAGCCACGGCCTGCGAACACGAAGCCCGCGCCGAGCGCGATCAGCGCGAAGCCCGTGAGGTGGTTCCAGGCGAGCGGCTCCTTCAGGTAGAGCACCGAGAAGCCGACGAACACCATGAGCGTGATCACCTCCTGGATCGTTTTCAGTTCTGCCGCCGAGTAGGTGCCGTGGCCCCAGCGGTTGGCCGGTACGGCGAGGCAGTACTCGATGAAGGCGATGCCCCAAGAGGCAAGGATCACCAGGACCAGTGGCGTCGACTTGAACTTCAGGTGCCCGTACCAGGCGAGCGTCATGAACACGTTGGAGGCGAGCAGCAAGGCGATGGGCACGAGGTAGGCGCCGCCGGGACCTCCCGGCAGCGTGATCGGCGGCATGGTTCCCCCTGACGTTGCGACGGCGCACCCCCGAAGCTATGCCGCCGTCTCGTCGCAGGGTATCAGAATGAGCAACTCCCGTTGCGCTTGACGCATGCGGCATGGGCTGCCAATCGAGCAGGGCGAGGATCGCTGGGAGGACGTGAGATGGCCGACGACGAGCTGCCGCCGCGCGAGGCGATGGAGTTCGATGTGGTAGTGGTGGGCGCAGGGCCCGCCGGCCTCGCGACCGCGATCCGCCTGAAGCAGCTGTCCGCGAGCCAAGGCCACGACCTTTCCGTCGTGCTGCTCGAGAAGGGCTCGGAGGTCGGCGCGCACATCCTATCGGGTGCCGTCATCGATCCCGTCGGCCTCAACGCGCTGATCCCGGACTGGAAGGCCAAGGGCGCGCCGCTCGAGACGGAGGTTAAGGAGGACAAGTTCCTCTATCTCGGTCCCGCTGGTGTGCTGCCGCTGCCGAACTTCGCGATGCCGCCGCTGATGAACAACCACGGCAACTATATCGCGAGCCTCGGCCAGCTTTGCCGCTGGCTCGGCGAGCAGGCGGCCGAGCTCGGCGTCGAGGTGTACCCGGGTTTTGCCGCGGCGGAAGTTCTCTACGACGATAAGGGCGCGGTGACCGGCGTTGCGACCGGCGACATGGGTATCGGGAAGGACGGCAAGCTCTCGGACCGTTACACGCGCGGCATGGAGCTGAAGGGCCGCTACACGATCATCGCCGAAGGCGCGCGTGGATCACTCGCCAAGCAGCTGATCGCCAGGTTCGCTCTCGACC